>CAZLIW010000036.1:1289-10924 GCA_964559325.1 uncultured Halanaerobium sp.
ATTCATATACCTCCTCCTTTCTTATATTATTTTTTCTTTACTATTTAAGCATATTATGAAACTCGCTTATTTAAAAATTTTAAACCTGTATATAATACTATTTCTTATTTATACTATTTCTCTATTTCATGAATTTTTCCTTTATTTTATCTAAATCGGATGAGAAAGTTATATCCAAATTTTTTTTTAAAAAAGGGAGATTTTATGTGTTATTTTATTTTTTATATGGAAAAATTATTTTCTTAAAGTTTGGAAAAGCAAAAACAATAAAATTAATTTTTTGAGCTGGACTTTTTTAACAGAAATATGAATAAAGAAAAGAAAATCCTCTGTTATTATTTAGTTGACATTATTTATAAGGTTTAATAAACTAATAGTATAAGGAAATAACAAAAACAATTTTTAATAGATTTATCTGAACAGATTATTAGTTTTGTTTACCTTTGCACAGGAGGTGTAAAGATGGGTGAAAAATTAAAGATTTTATTTGTAGCCTCAGAGGCTGATCCATTTGTTAAAACTGGTGGTTTAGCAGATGTTGCCGGTTCTCTTCCACAGGCTGTTAAAAAAAAGGGACATGACATACGACTGGTACTACCAGAATACAGACAGATACCAGCTGAATATAAAGAAAAAATGGAATCAATCTGCCACTTTCGCACTAAACTTGCCTGGAGAGATGCATATGTGGGTATAAATAAATTAGAGTATGATGGAATAACAGTTTATTTTGTTGATAATAAATATTATTTTGACCGTGATTCATTATATGAAAATGAAGATAATTTTGAACAATTTGCATTTTTTTCTCAGGCTGTACTTGATATGCTGCCTGTAATTGATTTTAAACCTGACATAATACATGCAAATGACTGGCAGACAGGTCCACTGCCGCTTCTTTTTGCAGATAGATACAGACAGCAGGATTTTTACAGTGATATAAAGACGGTATTTACTATTCATAATCTGCGCTATCAGGGTCAGTTTGGTAGAGAGCTTACGTCAGATCTTCTTTCTTTGCCGCCACACCACTGGCACAGTGGTAATATCCGCCACAATGGTTTGTTGAATTATATGAAATCCGGCATAATGTATGCCGATCATATAACAACTGTTAGCAAATCTTATGCTGAAGAAATTAGAACAGAATATTTTGGAGAAGGACTGGATTATACTTTAAGGCTGAGGGCAGATGATTTGAGTGGAATTATTAATGGAATAAGCTGTGAAAAATTTAATCCTGAGACTGATTCTGAAATATATGTTAATTACAGCAAAGTTGATATTACTGGAAAAGCTGAGAATAAAAAATATCTTCAGAAGGAAATGGGGCTGGAATTGAATGAAGATATCCCCATTGTTTCCATAATTTCAAGACTTGTCGATCAGAAGGGGCTTGATCTTGTTAAAGTTGTATTTGAAGAATTAATGGATTTAAATATTCAGATGATTATTCTTGGAACCGGAGATAAAGAATACGAAGATTTTTTCCGTTCACAGTCTGAAATATATGGGCATAGGCTTTCAGTTAATATACTTTATGATTCTGAACTTGCCAAAAAAATATATGCTGGCAGTGATATGTTTTTGATGCCTTCCAAATATGAGCCCTGTGGTTTAAGTCAGCTGATAAGTTTTCGTTATGGAACTATTCCTATTGTCCGAGAAACCGGTGGTTTAAATGATACAGTTGAATCTTACAGTGAAGAAACCGGTAAAGGAACAGGTTTTAGTTTTAATAATTATAATGCACATGATATGCTATATACTGTAAAGAGAGCTGTGTCATTCTATCATAAAAAGGATATCTGGCATAAATTAATAAGGAGGGTTATGGATATGAATTACAGCTGGGAACATTCTGCTGAAGAGTATGGTGACCTCTATGCTGAGCTGTCCGATGGGAATGACAGAGATGAAGAAGCTGGGCCTGTCAAAGCCTCTGAACAAAGCAAGGAAGGTGCTGGAGAATCAGGGATGAAAGAGCCAGTTGAAGAAGAATGGTCTGATGACGAAGAAGCTGCACCTGTTAGAGCTTCCAGAAAAAAACCCGAGTATAAATCAAAAAAAAGGGAAACAGATATAAAGAAAAAAGAACTGGAATTTAATAGTGATGCAGAAGAGGAATCTGGAATGCGGGAATCTTTTGAACACAGCGAAGAATTGGAAGATGAAGATGCAGCTATGGTTAAAGCACATGAGAAAGAAGAAGAGGATTCCGATCAAAAAAATGAAGCAGCATTTGTTAAATCGGCCAAAAAAAATAAAAAAAAGAAAAGGGATAAAAAAGATAAAAAAAAAATAAATATAAATAAAGCCAAAAAAGAAGAACTAATACTTCTGCCAGGAATAGGACCAGCATTTGCAGATAGAATAATTGCAAATAGAAAAAAAGAAGTATTCACAACAAAAGAAGAAATAATGAATGTAAAAGGTATTGGCCAGAAAACTTATACCCGGATTTCAGATCTGTTAGATTTGTAGACATTAATCTATCTAAACTGCCCTCCGGGGCAGTTTTCTTTATAAAAGACATAAGTTGAAATGCCAAGTGGTTATTAATATGTTGAGGAGGTTATTAATGAAAGTAGCTTTAGTATCACTAATTTCTCCAGTTCATAATGAAGAAAAAATAAATTTTTCTTTAAAAGAGATTAGATCAAAAATTAAAGAGTCTTTTGAGGTTGAGGAGATAAGTTCTGACAGTATTGGCAAAAAGACTTTTGAAAATTACGATTTTGTTTTAGTATTTGTCAAATCAGGTGGAACTGAAAATATATTTTTGGATTTTTATCAGTTTCTTCCCAGACCGGTGTATCTTCTCAGTACCGGACTTTACAACTCACTTCCTGCTGCAATGGAGATTCTAAGTTTTATAAAAAAGCAGGGAGAAAATGGAAAAATACTGCATGGAGAGACAGAAATTATAAAAGATGAGATTAAGAAACTTGCAGAGTATAAAAGAATAAGAAATCAAATAGCAGCATCAAAAATGGGTGTAGTTGGCCGTCCTTCTGACTGGCTAATAGCAAGTGAAATTAATTATGAGCATGCTTCTCACTATTGGGGGATAGATTTTATTGATATTGATTTACAGGAGGTAGAACTGCTTTATAATGATGTTAATGATCTAGAAGCTAAAAAAATTGCAGATAGATTTATAAAAAAATCTCTAAAAATGGTAGAAAACAGCAGAAGAGATGTTCTTTCTGCAGCCAAACTGTATCTTGTTTTAGAAAAGATAGTTAATAAATATCAGCTAGATGCTTTGACATTAAGATGCTTTGATCTGGTTGAAAAACTAAATACTACTGGATGCCTGGCCCTTTCAGAATTAAATAATAATGGTATTACAGCTGGATGTGAAGGTGATATACCGGCACTTTTTACTATGTATTTTTCTAAGTTAATAACCGGCAATATTCCTTTTATGGCAAACCCAGTAAAGATTGATAAAGATATGGATGAAGTTATTTTTGCCCACTGTACAGCAGCGACAGATATGACTGAAAAATATATTTTAAGATCTCACTTTGAAACTGGAATTGGGGTGGGTGTTCAGGGTATAATAAAAGAAGGCCCTGCAACTGTTCTTAAAATAGGTGGAGAAGGTCTTGAACAGTATTTTATAGCAGAAGGAGAAATCATTGAAAATCCTGACAGTCCAGATGTCTGCAGAACACAGATTAAATTAAATCTGCCAGGCAGTGCTGATTATCTGCTTGGTGATCCGATTGGCAATCACCATATTATCATTCCGGGCCATCATGCAGATAAGATAGAGGAATTTTTGGGGCTTGAATAAACTACATTATAATTTAGAAAGTGGGAGGAACAGTATGTCAAAATTGTTAGAAGTTAAAGATATTCACCTAACTATAGATGAAGCAGAAATTTTAAAAGGAATGGAATTTTCCATAAAACGTGGTGAGGTTTTTGCTCTGATTGGTCCAAATGGATGTGGGAAATCTACACTTGCCTACACTTTAATGGGGATCAATAATTATCATCCTCAAAAAGGAGAGATGGTGTTCAAAGGTAAAAATTTAAATAATATGAAAATTAATGAAAGAGCAAAACTGGGTTTGACACTTGCCTGGCAGGAGCCTGCCAGATACCAGGGAGTCACTGTGAGAGAATTTTTGTCTCTTGGTCTAAAAAGCAGAGGTGAAGATGTATCTGAGAAAAAGATCAGAGATGCTTTAAACCAGGTAGCCATTAGCCCTGGACAGTATTTGGATCGATTTATTGATAAAACTCTAAGTGGTGGAGAGAGGAAAAGGATAGAACTTGCTTCTCTACTTTTAATGGAGCCGAATCTTGTTATATTGGATGAACCTGATTCTGGAGTGGATGTAGTTGCTTTAAACAATATTGGTGAAGTTATTAATCATTTTCGCGAAAATGGGACTGGAATACTGCTTATTACACATTCAGAGGAAATGCTCCGCTATGCAGATAGAGCTGCTTTAGTTTGTGAAGGAGAAATTATTCGTCAGGGAAAACCTGATGCAATAAGTGATTATTTTAAATCATACTGTCTGCCCTGTCACAAAGAGGTAGAGTGTGATACGGAGGTGGCCAGCTAATGAATGATTATCAGATGATGGTAGATGCCTATAAAGATGCAGGAGGAGAAGATGTTTTTTCTGACAGTGATGTGGCCCATATAGTTCTGGAAAGGGATAAAGTTCTTGGTCAGCATACTGTTGAAGGCCTTAATGTTCAGGCTGAAAAGACTGCTGAAGATACTGTTGAAGTATTTGTAACAGTTGAAAGTAATTATAAAATAAAAAATCCAGTCCACATGTGTTTTGGTGTTCTGCCAAAAGAAGGAAGACAGAAAATAGATATGAATGTACATGTAAAAGAAAATGCTCATGTTGAGGTTAGAGCAGACTGTGTTTTTCCCAATGCTGTTAAAGTAGAGCATATTATGGATGCAGTTATTAATATAGATCCACATGGATCTTATATATATAAAGAACATCATTTTCATGGAGATAATGGTGGTGTTGAAGTAATAGCCAAATCAGATATAAATGTTAAGTCCGGTGGTAAGCTGATAACAAAATTTGATCTTCTGAAAGGAAGAGTTGGAAAAATAGATTTTGATTATGAGGCTGAACTTGCAGATAATGCTACTGTTGAGATGCTGGCCAGAATAAGTGGGCAGAAAGATGATTTTATAAAAATTCGCGAAGCAGGTCATTTAAAAGGAAAAAATTCCAGGGGTGTACTTGACTCTAAAATTGCATTAAAAGACAATGCTGAGGCAGAAATATATAATGAACTAACAGCAGGTGCAGCAGGAGCAATGGGTCATGTTGACTGTACAGAAATTATTAAGGATAAAGCTGTAGCAAGAGCAGTACCTATTGTTGAAGTAAAACATCCAGAAGCTAAGGTTACTCATGAGGCAGCTATTGGAAGTGTGGACAGTACACAGCTGCAGACACTGATGGCCAGAGGACTTGATGAAGAGGAAGCATCAGAGATAATTATTCAGGGGCTGTTAAACGATTAATAGTTTTTATGGGAGTGATTAAAGATGAAAAATATTCTATATTCAAAAAAAATGATAACTGTTTTTCTGTTTATAATATTGATAGCATCATCTCTTTTAAGCAGTGTGCAGGCAGTACAGAAAGTAACGGTTCAATCACCGCCGATTCCCGCAGCAGTACCATTTTTGTGGATGGAAAAAGAAGCTAAACTCGATGGAGTAATTGATTTAGAGTTAAGTCTTTCTTCAGATCACAGTAGAGGAGTGGCACTGCTGTCTAAAAATGAAATAGATCTTCTTGTAACTGGAGCCAACGTTGGTGCAAAAATTTACAATCAGGGTATAGATTTAAAAATGCTTAATGTTAATACATGGGGAATAGATTATCTTTTAACATATGGTTTTAAAGCAGAAAGATGGGAAGATTTGAAAGGGAAATCAGTTGGTGTACTGCTTAGAGGAGGACCACTTGATTGTTTGGTTCGTTATCTACTACAGGAAAATGGAATTAGCCCGGATGAGGTTAAACTTGTTTACAGACCACTTCCTGGTGTGGCAAAATACTTTTTGACAGGAAATCTGGATGCAGTTGTCCTTCCTGAACCACTGGTAACATTAACATCTGCAAAATCAGATAATGTACATATTTCTTTGGATATACAAAAAGAATGGGAGAAGATACATGGTGACAGGAGAATACCTTTTGTAGGATTATTCGTAAGCGGTAGATTTGAAAGTGAAAATGAAGCAATAACTGAAATAATTAACGGATTCTACAGACAGGGAATTGAATGGGTTAATGAAAATCCTGGAGAAGCTGCTGAACTGGCTTCAAAACATTTTAATATGCCGGCAGAAGTTATAGAAAAATCTTTTAGTAGGGTAAATCTTAACAGTTATGCTAAAACTGAAAGTAGAAAAATTACTGATCTTTATTTCCAAAAAATCCTTCAGATGTATCCTGATATGATTGGCGGAAGGATGCCAGATGAAGAATTTTATTACTAAACCTTTTTGGATTTTTTTGCTGCTTTTTTTACTGTTTTGGAATCAGCTGGCAGCACATTTTAATACTTTAATTTTACCTTCACCTGCTGAAACCCTGGCTGAACTAAATTCTATTATTAAAAATGGAGTTCTTGTAAAAAGCTTATTTATAACATTAAAAAGAACTTTTATTGGTTATCTGGCAGCAGTAATAACAGGTTTTGTACTTGCAGTTACTTTGAAGAAATTTATTTTTTTGAGGAGAGCTTTAAGGCCTTTTATAACAATTATTCAGGCGGCACCACCTGTTGTTTGGATTGCACTGGCAGTGGTGTGGTTTGGAGTTGCAGAAGATTTAACTCCAATATTTTTAATATTTATAGTTTCTATGCCCGTTATTTTTGTTAATATATTTCAGGGAATAGATAGTATAGATTATGGTCTCATTGAAATGGCAGAAGCTTATTCCACTCCAAAATATAAAATTTTTAGAGATATCTATCTCCCGGGAATTTTGCCTTCAACAGTTTCTGCATTGAGTATTGCATTTTCTTTTGCCTGGAAGTCATCTGTTTTTGCAGAGTTTATTGGTTCTTCCAGTGGGATTGGTTATCAGATAAGTATGGCAAACAGCAATCTTGAGACAGCTGAATTATTTGCCTGGACAGCTGTATTGGTAGTATTTATGCTTTTTGTGGAGTATTATCTGCTGGAAAGATTAAAGCAAAAAGTCAGCAGGTGGAGATATGAAAAATAAAATATTAAAACTAAAAAATATAAGTAAAAGTTATGATAATTATTCGGTGCTGAAAAATTTGAATATGGAATTATATTCAGGGGAAATAACCTGTCTGCTCGGTCCTTCTGGAAGCGGAAAAACAACTATATTTAGAATTGCATCAGATTTAGAAAAAGCAGATTCTGGAGAGGTTATTAAAAATAATGCACTGCGGTCAGGGTATGTTTTTCAGGAGCCCAGACTGCTGCCCTGGAAGACAGTATCGGACAACCTTGCTTTTATACAGCAAAATTTTTTGCAGAAAGAAGAAGCAGTTAAACTGAGGAAAATTTTGCTTGATCTAGCAGATTTGAGGGAGTTTGAAGATAATTATCCACATGAACTTTCAGGAGGAATGAAGCAGAGGCTTGAACTAATCAGAGCATTTTCGATTATACCTGATCTGGTATTTATGGATGAGCCATTTAAATCTCTCGATACAAAAACTAAGTACAATCTGCGCAGGCTTATAACTGTAATACATCAGGAAAGCTCTATAAGTATTTTTTTGATAACACATGATCCTGAGGAAGCAGTTCTACTGGCAGATAAAATATATATTCTTGCAGGTGGTGGGAAAGGGATTAAAGAAAAAATAAAAATAGATAAAGACAGACAGAAAAGAAATCTTTCTGATCCTTATATTTATGGTATTCAGGAAAAGATACTTAATACTTTTACAGGTCTTGTTAAAGATCTTGATTTAAAAAGAGAGGTAATTAGATCATCTTTTAAAAAATAGGAGTTGATAAAATGTCAGAAAAAAAATATGAATTAGCTGTCGTTGGTGGTGGCCCTGGTGGTTATGTTGCAGCAATCAGAGCCGGTCAGATGGGAAAAAATGTTGTCTTAATAGAAAAAGAAGCTATTGGAGGTACCTGCCTTAACTGGGGATGTATACCAACAAAAGCATTTGTTAGATCAGCCGAAGTTTTTGCTGATATTAAAGATGCTTCCAGTTTTGGAATAAATGTAGATGGTGCTGAAGTTAATTTTCCAAAAGTTGTAACAAGAAAAGATAAAATTGTAAGCAGGCTAGTAAAGGGTGTGGAACATCTTCTTAAGGCTAATAATGTTGATACTGCTGAAGGAGAAGCTTCATTTGTAGATAAAAACCATCTTTCTGTGAAAAGTAGTGATGGAGAAAAAATTATAGAAGCAGAGAATATTATTATTGCAACAGGTTCTCAGGCATCGAATTTACCGATTCCTGGTGCAGATATGGATGGAATACTTGATAATAGAACTGCACTCAGTATGGAGGAACTTCCGGAGAGTTTAATTGTTGTTGGTGGTGGAATAATTGGAATGGAGTTTGCATTTATCTTTAATAATTTTGGAGTAGATGTAACTGTATTAGAATATTTAGATCAGATTGTGACTGGTGTTGACAGTGAAATAGCAGAAGAATTAAATAAATCTGCCAGGAGAAGGCGAATAACAGTAAAAACAGGTGCCAGAGTTGAGGAAATTAAAAAATCTGGCAGTAAATATGAAGTTGTTTTTTCTGAGAAAGATAAAAAGAAAATGGTTTCCGGTGAAAAAGTTCTTATGGCAGTCGGAAGAAAACCCTATCATAATGGTTTGAAACTGGACAAAATAGGTCTTGAGACTGAGGAAAAACGTGGTGGAATTATTGTAGATGACTATCTACGGACAAATATAGATAATATTTATGCTATTGGTGATGTCACAGATAAAATTTTACTGGCACATGTTGCTTCACATCAGGGAATAGTAGCTGTAGGAAATATTTTTGCTGAAAAACAAAGGATGAATTATGATGCTGTTCCAGGAGCAATATTTACTTCACCTGAAGTGGCAACAGTGGGATTAAGTGAAGAAGCGGCAGAAGAAAAAGGGATAGATTATAAAGTTGGAAGTTTTCCATTTGCAGCCAGTGGAAAAGTTATGGCAATGGGAGAAAGAGAGGGCAAAGTTAAGATAATTGCTGAAAAAGATACAGAGAAAGTAATTGGTGCTGCTATAATAGGTATAGAGGCAACCGATCTGATTGCTGAGCTGACACTTGCAATTAATTCTGGACTAAAAATTGAGGCACTGGCAGAAACGATTCATGCCCATCCTACTACTGCAGAAGTAATTCATGAAGCCGCACTTGATATGTTGGGTGGAGCCATACATTACAAAGGAAGATAATGAGTAATAATTTTAAGTACAATTTGCAATTCAATATTTTAAGAACTATTATTATATCATTAAAGAAGTTTGACACGGTTGCAATAACGGAAGAAACCTTTTTATAACAGGGATTACAGCAGTTTATGCCGTGGCAATTTATTTGACATTAATATGGAAAAAATATATAATATAGGTGTTAAGTGTTTAGATAAGCACATATGT
>CAZLIW010000037.1:0-10918 GCA_964559325.1 uncultured Halanaerobium sp.
TGTCTCTGGGAAACTGCAGCATATGCTAAAAGCAGAGAACTGATCGTTATCATGGACGGCAAAAAAAATGATATTGGGTCTACAGCTGCTGCATATGCGGAATCATATCTGCAGAGCAAAAATATATCTGCAGATGCTCTAACAATTAATCCCTATCTTGGCAGTGATGGAATTCTTCCCTTTCTAGAATATAAAGAAAGAGGAGCTTTTGCACTGATCAGAACTTCCAATCCATCTGCAGTTGATCTGCAGGATCTTAAACTGGATGATGGGAGAAAAGTTTATCAGGCTGTAGGTGATTTTCTAAAAAAACTGGGCAGTGATTATAAAGGTAACTGTGGATACTCTAATCTGGCTGCAGTTGTTGGTGCAACATATCCTAAAGAACTTGAAGAGATTAGAGAACAGCTGGGATCAGTATTTTTCTTAATACCCGGTTTTGGAGCTCAGGGTGGAAAAACAGCAGATATTAAAGCCGCTTTTGATGATGAAGGAAGAGGAGCTGTAATTAACTCATCACGTGGAATAAATTTTGCGTTCAGAAGAAAAGAATATTCTCATTTTGGAGCAGAAAATTATGCCAAAGCAGCCAGGGCTGCAGCATCTGATATGAAAGAAGAGATTAACAGAACGCTTAAATAAATTTGTCAGTTTAAGTGACATTCAACATTCTGGTTTTTAACAGATCATCTGAATAGCCAGAACAAAAAATGAGGTGGAAAAATGTTTGAAATAATAAGTAATAAGCAGGTTGGACCGGATATTTTTCATCTGGTGTTAAAATGCAGTGAACTGAAGGAAAAGCCAAAACCAGGACAATTCTTTAATGTTAAGGTCAGCAGAAATCTCACCACCGACCCACTTCTGAGAAGACCTTTTAGTGTTTTTGATTTTGATGAAAAAGAAAATATTCTTGAGCTTGTTTATAGAAAAATAGGCAGGGGTACTGAAATTTTGAGTAAATACAGAGCAGGCGAAAAACTGGATGTTATAGGACCACTGGGTAATCCTTTTACAACTAAAAAACGAGCTGGCCTGATCCACCTTGTTGGTGGTGGAATGGGAATAGTTCCCCTCCATTATCTTGCCAAATCTCTTAAAAAAGGAGAGAAAAAAGTTTTTCTGGGAGCCGAAAGTGCAGCTGAGCTGAAATTTTTCACAAAAAAATTCAAAAAAATGAATGTAGAAATTCACAGAGCGGCTGTGGAAGAAAAATTGGAAATAAAGGGTTCTGTAATGGTACTGTGGATGAATTATCTTAATCAGGAAAAGCCTCTCTTTGTTTACACATGTGGGCCAGAAAAAATGCTCTCTGCAGTAGAAAAAGAGTGTTTAAAAAACAGTATACAGGGCCAGCTTTCAATTGAGAGAAGAATGGGTTGTGGAATAGGAGTCTGTCTTTCCTGCAGCTGTGAAACAAAAGATGGTAATAAAAGAAGTTGTGTGGATGGACCGGTTTTCACACTGGGAGAGGTAGTTTTAAATGCCTGAAAATAATTTATCACAGAAATTAACGCTGGAGGTTGATTTAGCAGGTTTAAAACTAAAAAACCCTCTGATTACTGCCTCTGGTACCTGTGGAAATGGAAAAGAACTGGACAAATATTTTGATATAAATGAACTGGGAGCATTCACACTAAAAGGTATTACAGTAAACTCCAGAAAAGGAAATAAATCTCCACGCATAGCAGAAACACCTTCGGGAATAATAAATTCCATTGGGCTGGAAAATCCAGGTATAGATCAATTTATTAAAAAAACAATTCCAGAAATGGAAGAATACAAACTGCCATTTTTCTGTAATATATCAGGTTATTCTGAAGCAGAATTCTTAGAACTGTCCAAAAAACTAGCAGGTAGAAAAGAAATCGCAGGGATTGAAATAAACCTGTCCTGTCCCAACATAAAAGGTGGAGGACTTGCTTTTGGAACAGATCCTGAAGTGGTTTATAGTATTACAAAAAAAGTCAAAAATATTTATGATAAATTGGTAATTGTAAAGCTGACTCCTAATATTACAGATATAACTGAAATTGCAGAGGCCGCAGAGTCAGGTGGTGCAGACTGTGTGTCAATGATCAATACAATTTCTGCAATGAAAATAGATGTAGATAAGCAGAAACCACTTCTCGGCAGCCTAACAGGTGGACTTTCCGGGCCAGCTATTAGGCCGGCAGCAGTAAAAATGGTATATGATACATTCAGAAAAATAAACATTCCCATCATTGGAATAGGTGGGATAAGAAGTGGAAGAGATGTAATAGAATTTATGCTTGCAGGTGCATCAGCAGCAGGAATCGGTACAATAAATATGATAGAAGCAGATGCCGCTCTACGTATAATTAAAGAAATAGAAAACTATCTTAAAAAACATAATATTAAAAAGCTTAGTTCTATAATAGGAAAAGCACACAGCGGAAATTTTTAAAATCAAATAATTACTAAAAAATTTATGTAGAGATAATATATATTCATATTGTAACCACTCAAAAAGAAGAGATTCACAAATAATTATTGAAAGGAGAAAGATATGAAGAGAAAAGAAATAGAAAAGATGTTAAAAGAAACAGGAGTAATTCAGGAAGGTCATTTTGTGCTGACTTCAGGCAGACATGCAAATATATATATGCAGTGTGCAAAAGTACTTCAGTATCCAGAACATGCATCAAAACTTGCCGCTGAGATAGCAGAAAAATGGAAAGATACCGAGATAGATGTTGTTATAGGACCTGCATTAGGGGGAGTAGTACTATCATATGCTGCTGCTGAAAAGATTGGCGTCAGATCAGTTTTTAGTGAGCGTAAAAATGGCAGTATGCAGCTCAGAAGAGGTTTTGATATTAAAGAAGGAGAAAAAGTTTTAATAGTAGAAGATGTAGTGACAACAGGTGGGTCAGTAAAAGAAGTTATAGAACTTATGGAAGAAAAAAAAGCAGATATAATAGGTATAAGTTCTATAATAGACAGAAGTTCCGGAAATGCAGATTTTAAATACCAGTTTAAGCCACTGCTCAGGGTAGATATAAAATCATATAAAGCTAATGAGTGTGAACTCTGCAGAAAAGGAATTCCAGTGACAAGACCGGGAAGCAGAACTTAAAAAACATACTATAGTTGTGCAGCCAGAACTCCATCCAAAAGATGACTTAAATAAAATAGAATTAAATAATAAAAAAAGGGGGTACTACCCCCTTTTATTTAATTTAAGCTTTAAAAGAATTTGCCATTGTTAGATGTTCGGTTTCAATATCGGAAAGAGCTCTAAATATCTGCTGAACTCTTGCTTCAGGGGCTCTTCTGGCAGCCTTCAGATAAAAATCGATCGCTCTTTTTTCATGCTTATTTGCCTCTTCAAAACGATCATAATCATTATCAGGAATATCCGGATCAGGGAGTTCATCAGTCTCAATACCAAGCATATCTTCCAGCAGCTCAGCATGTTCGGCTTCCTGTTTTTTCAACCTCTTAAAAATAGACTCTGACACCTGATTTTCAGCAGCTTCTGCACATTTGCGGTAAAAAACCATATTATCATTTTCCAGCTCAAGAGCATGTAAGCAGTCTTTGCGGCTCTGTTCACTCATTTCTACAACACCATAATCAAGATAATGGGCAGCAGATTTTAGATTTTCACCACCAGCACCACAGAAAGGACAGCGGTCAGCAGCTTCACTACCAAAATATGTTTCTCCACAGATTTGACATCTCCACGGTTTAATAAAAATCACCTCCAAAAATAATGTTATTTTAAGATCTTAAAAAGATAATTAAGAAATTAAAATTTAACTTAAATTCAACTTAAAGACTTTAAAAAATCCTAAAAAATTAATAAACAGCTAAAATATTAAATTAGCAAATTAATATAATACTTCTTTATAATAAATGATAATCCTGCATTTGTGCAGCAAATATTAAAAATGTATTATTATAATATATATATTATAAAAATCCAATATTGGAAATATTTAGATAAATAAAATTAAAAATATTTTTTTAAATGGTTATATTTAACTTTTAAAGAGCCCGATTTACTCCAGCTTTAAGCTTCACTTGCTTTTTTATGGCATAAATTATATTATTATAAAATAAGGGCAAAAACATACAAGGGGGTGTAAAATATGCAGAAATATAATTTTATCCATTCATGTATTCGGGTAATGGATCTGGAAAAATCTCTTGATTTTTATAAAAATGCCTTTAATTTTAAAGAAACAAAAAGAAAGGATTTTCCAGAAGATAAATTTACACTTGTTTATCTAACAGATGCTGAAGAAAATTTTGAGCTGGAGCTGACCTATAATTATGATCGGGAAGAGCCTTATACTATTGGAAATGGTTACAGCCATATAGCTGTGTCTGTAGATGATCTGGAAGGTTCTCACAGAGAGCACAGAAAAAAAGATTATGAGGTGGGAGAACTGCGCAGTCTTTCTGAAGGTTCAAGTGGATATTATTTTATAACAGATCCTGATGGTTACAGAGTAGAAGTAATAGGAAAATAACTCAGCATAATTTCAGAGAGGGGTAACATATGATTAAACTTATAGGTGTTGTAATTATATTAATCGGATTTATATTTAAATTAGATACAATAGCCGTAGTTTTAACTGCTGGAATTGTAACAGGTCTTGTAGGAGGATTGAGTTTTAATGAGATTCTCTCCACCCTTGGGGAAGCATTTATAGCAAATAGATATATGTCTTTATTTTTAGTAACCTTACCTGTTATTGGTATACTGGAGAGATATGGTTTAAGAGAAAGGGCTGCCGAACTAATTAAAAGCATCAAAGCAGTAACTACCGGAAAAGTTTTGACAACATATATGCTGGTGAGAGAACTGGCAGCAGCATTTTCTCTGAGATTGGGAGGTCATGTACAGTTTATAAGACCACTTGTTTATCCAATGGCAGAAGGTGCGGCAGAAATCAATTATGAAGATGTAAGTGAAGATGAGCTGGAAATTATAAAAGGTTATTCTGCTTCTGCAGAAAACTTTGGTAACTTCTTTGGTCAGAATGTATTTATTGCCGCAGGTGGAGTTTTACTTATTGTAGGTACATTAAGTGAACTTGGGGTAGAGGTTACACCACTTGCAGTATCAAAATCATCTATTCCAATAGCTGTAACAGCATTTATATTTGCAGTAATTTATTACAGAATGCTTGATAGCAGACTTTCCAAACGGCTTGCTGAAAAAGAGGATAAAGCAGAAAGAGGTGCTAAATAATGGGAGCAATTTTACTAGAAGGTCTATATATAATGGCAGGATTAGTTTCTCTGGTTACTGCTTTTATGGCATTCAAAGATTCTAAACATCCAACAAGAATGGGAACAACTCTTTTCTGGGCACTTCTTGCTTTAGTATTTATTGTTGGCAAATATGTGCCAGCTCAGCTGATCGGAGCGGTACTTATAGTGATGGGTTTTCTCACTGCAACAAAACAGGTCAATTTTGGATCACAGAAAAATGCAGAAGAAAGTGTAAGAGAAGAGCGTTCAAAACAGTTTGGGAATAAACTTTTTGTTCCCGCTATGTCTATAGCTATAATTGCTTTTGCAGTTGCACAGTTTACACCTTTAAGTGGACTTGTGGGACTCGGTTTTGGTGCAATTACTGCAACTGTAATTGCCCTTGTGATGACAAAAGTAGAAGCTGGATATATTGCATATGACGGCAGCAGACTCTTACAGCAGGTAGGTTCTGCAAGTATTCTGCCTCAGCTTCTGGCAGCATTAGGTTCACTTTTTGCAGCTGCAGGAGTTGGAGAAGTAATTGCCACAGGTATTTCTGGAGTGATTCCACAGGGTAATATACTGGCCGGAGTAGCAGCTTACTGTATTGGTATGGCAGTATTTACTATGATAATGGGTAATGCTTTTGCTGCTTTTGCTGTAATAACAGCCGGTATAGGAATGCCTTTTGTTTATTCTCAGGGAGCCGATCCTGCTGTTGCAGGTGCACTGGCTTTAACAGCCGGATACTGTGGAACTCTGATGACTCCAATGGCAGCCAACTTTAACATTGTACCGGCAGCTATACTGGAAACCAAAAATAAGAACAGAGTAATAATCAGTCAGGTGCCTTTTGGTGTTGTTCTTCTGGGTGCTCACATTGTTCTTATGTATGTGCTTGCTTTTTAACTGGAATTAAATGAAAAATAATTTATTATAAACTTCCATAACTGTTTTTATAATCAAAAAGGGATTTCTCAGAAAGTTAAGCTCGAAAGTTCAGGAAAGAGCAATATTTATCTGCTGCTCAATTATATTAGCCTAAAGTATATTTTGCAGCAGAATAAATAGGATGGAAATTATCCTGTAAAGTAGTTATGTGCAGTTATTTTACTATATGATATAATTTAAATGGAGGTGTTATTTTATGAAAGTACTAATGACAGCATTTGATCCATTTGGTGGAGAATCAATCAATCCGGCTTTTGAAGCAGTAAAGCTTATGCCAGATAAAATTGCTGATGCAGAAATAGTTAAACTTGAAGTTCCTACTGTTTTTCATAAATCAATTGAGAAAATGGAAAAAAAGATTGAAAATGAAGATCCGGATATTATAATATGTGTTGGCCAGGCAGGTGGAAGATTCGATATGACAGTAGAAAGAGCTGCTATCAATGTTGATGATGCCAGAATTCCTGACAATGAGGATAATCAGCCAATAGATGAAAAAATATTTGCAGATGGGGAAAACGCATATTTTGCAAATATTCCGATAAAAGCAATGGTTAAAGAAATTAAAGATAATGAAATACCCGCTTCTGTTTCCAATAGTGCCGGTACATTTGTCTGCAACCATATCTTTTACGGACTGATGTATTTAATAGATAAGAAATTCTCTGGTAAAAGAGGAGGATTTATTCATGTACCATATATTCCTGCTCAGGTAGTGGAAAAGAAAAATCAGCCCAGTATGTCTGTTGATGATATAACAAAAGCTTTAGAGCTGGCAGTAAAAGCTGCTGTTGAAAACAGAGAAGACATAAAAGAAATTGGTGGAAAAATCAGTTAACAATTAATTCTTATCAGACAGAAGTTCCCTAAAATTCATTTTACATCTGTAAACAGGGATATTTACTTATCAACAATATTTTTATATTCATGTATCTTTCTGTTTTGCAGTGTAGTATTAAAAATAGGGAAACTAAATTATGATTAGAATTGTGTTTATTGGCCCCGGTTTTCCCGGGGCTTATTTTTTTAAAAAAAGTCAGATTTATCAAAAAAAGTTAAAAGAAAAATCACTTTTAATTTTATCTTTCGTTTGATGGAAGAGATTCATAAAATAAAAATATATGGCAGCAAAATAACGGTAATTATTATTTATATAGGAACATTCAACAGGGAGGAAAATATGAGATACTTTAAAAAAATTGAAGGGGAGAGGATTTATCTTTCACCAATAAATCCTGATGATGCTGAAAAATATACTGAATGGTTTAATAATCTTAAATTAACAGTTAATCTTCTTCAGTCAAATATGTTAATATCTCCAGGAAAAGAAAAAGAAATTTTAGAAAAACTAGCAAAAGAAGGATATAATTTTGCTATTATAGAAAAAGAAAATGACATACTTTTGGGAAACTGCAGTTTAATGGATATTGATCATGTACATAGAATTTCAGAACTGGGAATATTTATCGGTGACGAAAATTATCATAATAAAGGATATGGGACAGAAGCTTTAAATCTTCTGTTGGATTATGCTTTCAATATTTTAAATTTAAAAAATGTAATGCTAAAAGTACATGCTTTTAACAAAAGAGCAGTTAAGTGCTACCAGAAAGTTGGATTCAAAAAAATTGGCCATAGGCGTTCAGCCTTTGAAATAGCCGGGAAAAGACATGATGAAATTTTGATGGATATTTTAAAAGAAGAATTTGAAGGCAAGCTGGATCAGCTGGTGGATTAAATTTGAAAGACCAATATTATCTACACCCTCTAATAACTACTGCTGAAGAATATAATTATCAGATGATCGAAAATTTTAATATATTAAACAAATTAGAATTCTGTAGGGGATTTCATTTTATGAGATTCCTAATTTTTTTGCAGGTAATCAATAGTTTCAATTGAATTATATTATATATGGATAACTAAATAATATCTAAAAATTAAGATGAATATAAATCAGAATAATTAAAATAAAATGTTAGAAAATAAGATATATCATAAATTTATAAATTATGCAGGTGAATTAATATATGGCAAATATAATTTCCAGTAAAGAAATAATTTTATTTATTAAATCAATACCAATCGGGATTGCCAACACACTGCCTGGTGTAAGTGGTGGTACAATTGCACTTGTTGTAGGGATCTATCATAAGTTATTGGAAGCTGTAAAAAAATTTAGGTTTAAAACACTTATTCTGGCCGGGACAGGGATGGCCCTGGGAATATATGTGGGGGCTCGTTTTATAAGTGGTTTTTATATCGCCCAACCTCTGCTGACAGCTTATTTTTTATTTGGACTTGTTCTTGCTTCAGCCAGGACAACATATAAAAAAATAGGCAGTTTAAAATTTTCAAATCTTCTTCTTATAGTGGCAGGACTTATTACTGCTCTGTATTTTTCAGCTGGAAGCAGTACACTTCATTTAAGCAGCAGCAGATATATTTTATTTTTTGCAGGAGGTTTTTTGGGCAGTATTGCCATGGTGCTTCCTGGAATCAGTGGAGGTACACTGCTTATTTTAATTGGACTGTACCATCCACTTCTAAATGCAGTTAATAGCCTGAATTTTTTGCTTATCGGAATCTATCTGGCAGGTGTGGTAAGTGGATTGATTTCTTTTGCCTGGGTTTTTTCCTTTTTGCTGAATAAATTTAGAGCAAAAATTATGTCACTTTTAACAGGTCTTATAATTGGATCTTCAGCAGCTGTATTTCCAGAAAAATTTGTACTGGAAGGAGTTATATATTTCATTTTTGCTGTGGCTTTAATTATTATACTGGAATTATCTGCTAAAAAATTCAATTAATATTAAATATATTTTCCAGATTCAGGCTTGAAAGCCAGCTTTCCTTAATGGATTGAAATGAATTGACATATATTTTATTACAATTTTTATCAATAATTTTAAAAACTTTCTTTGAATTTTTAACAATGTTAGGTATTTAAAAGTAATTCAAAAAATCAAAGAGATAACTTTATTCAAAAGATGCTATTTATATTTCACAAAATTTGTTAAAGAAGCTTTTAAATTGAAGATTTAAATATGATCTTTTGTTTTTTTAAAAAAGAGGTGGAAATATGGAAGTTTATTATTATTCTTATCAGGAAGATTTGTTCAATAAAATATCTGATCAGGAGGGAACATTGTTTTTATTTGACAGCTACAGCAGCCTGCACCATATGCTGAAAAATTATTATAACCCTTCTTTTTTGCAGGAAAGCAGTATTTTTATGACAGTGGAAGAATTTAGAGAGCGAATTCTGGCAGATGACAGTATTTTGCTTAAAGAAGAAAAACTGACTATTCTTCTTTACTCTGTATTAACTGAAAAAGAAAAAGAAGAGTTAAAAATCAGCAGCTACCAGGATATATATAATTTCTCCTATCAGTTTTTTCAGTTTTTTCTGCTGATGGAAGAATATCAGATAGAACAGCTTGAATCTCTTGCAGATTGGCAGCAGAAAAGATATTTACTGTTAGCTGGTATCAGGCAGCGTTTTGAACAAAAGATGAATGAATTAAACTGTAAAGATAAAACTATGCTTTACAGAAATGATATCAATAATATAAATTTTATTAAAGATATAAAAAGGATAGTATTTATAAATACATTTGAATTTAGCCCACTATTAAAAAAAACATTAAAATCTCTGCAGAAATACTGCAGATTAGAGCTTCACCTTCAGCTTGCAGAAGAAGATTTTGATGAAGAAAATCTTCATCTCAAACAGCTGAGTTATCCAGAATTTAAAAATCCTCAGCAGAAGATACAGATATATGAGAGTTCAGATGAATTAAAAGAACTGGCTGGAATACTTAATATTGAAGAAAGTACTGATAATAGTACAGATGTAATTGACTGCAGAGAAGAAAACTCTAGTTTTAAAAAATTATTAAATTCCAGTATTGACTTTGCAGACAGCAGCAGTATAAAAGATACGGATCTTTATCATTTTTTAACTGCACTTTATGAAGTATACTTATCTGCTTTCAAAAAGGGAAATATCAAATTAAATTTAAAATCAGTTTTAGATTTTGTCAACCTCAATATGAGTTCCAAAATTTTAGATCTGAAGGAAGATAGTTATTATAAAATAGTTAATTTATATAATGATGATTATTTTTATCTCAACAGGGATATAATCGAGGAAGAAATACCTGAAATTTATCCACTTTTTGCTGCTGTGGAAAAGCTGAAATCTATCGGTTCACTTAAAGAGATGACAGCATATATAACAAAAATTGCAGATTTTCCGCTGAAATCTAAATTTTTAGATCTTGAAGAAAAGTTTTTTGATACTGTTATAGAGCTAAATACAGCAGAAGAGATGAGTCTGCACAAAAACTGGCATAGATATTTTTCTGATAAAGCAGGTGGTTTTTTTAAGCTGTTTCTTGATTATTTAGGTTATAAATCTTTAAGAACAGACAATAAAAGCAGAGAAAAATGTCTAAGCTGGTCTTATCTCAGCAGTTCTCCAGCAAAAAAGTGGGCCAGGCTTATTGTATCAGGCTGTACTCAGAACAATATGTCGGTAAAAGGCAGTGGGTTTTTCTTTTTGAATGAAAAACAGCTGTCTTCAAATGATCTGCCTACTGCTGAAGATAAATATTTATTAAAAAAACACCAATTTTTGCGTCATGTTTTTAGTTCTCAAAAAGTCAGCATATTTACTATCAAAAATATGGAGGAAAATATATGATAAAAAAAATAGTAAGTTTTTTAGTTA
>CAZLIW010000038.1:0-10624 GCA_964559325.1 uncultured Halanaerobium sp.
GGCAACAGAAACAAAATCATCAAATTTTTCCATTTGCCTTGATAATTTATTATACCGTATTGAATTTGATAAGTCCAATTTGTTTTTACCAGAATCACTGAAGAAGACAGTGCTGTTATCAATTTCAATAAGACCAATTTGCTTAAAAATTTTAATATTGTTTTCAAAAATATTTGCTGCCTTAATACTGGAGGTTTTTTTATTTATATAGCTGTTTTTTATAGCACTTAAATCCTCACTGCCAGATTGCTCTTTTTTTAAAAAAATATAGAATTCAGATAAGGCTTTTCTATCCGGACAGTTTAAATTAATTAGCTTTTTATTTAAACTCATATCTTTTTTTGAAAACATAAAAACAACTTCCAGTTTTTTGTCTTGAACAGTAAAATAATCCAAAATTTTAGAAAAATGTTCCAGAGAAAATGGAAGAGAAAAAAATATTAATTTACCAGTAATGTTTTTTTGAGCACTGTAGTCGGAAAAAAAACATATATTCTTATATTTTTCGGCGAGCATATGTTTTAACTTCTGACTGCTGATATATACAGAAATATTTTCATCCTGATAAAAATCTGAAATTTTTTCCAGCAGCAATAATTTGTTATCATTTTCTCTATAATCAAAAATTTTTATCCTTTTTGAATTAAATACTGCCACAGCATGATTGCTGGAATTTGTAATTTTAATATCAATTATTTTAAGCTGAAGATTTTCTCTGCCCTGCCACCTGTTTATCTCAAGCTGACATACAGTATCTATTCTATTATTTTGTATTTGTTCTGCCAAATAACCCATATTAAACGCAATAGCTGAAATTTTACTGTTAATATTAAATTTTAAATGTTTTTTTTCTTTACCAATTTTAAAGCAGTTGTTAATTTTTATATTTTTAATAAAAAATTTTGGTGACGGGTTTGCTACACCAAAAGGTCTTAATTTATCAAGCTTTTTAACAAATTTTTTAGTTATATCATTTATATCCAGCATCATATCAGCTTTTATTCTGGGAATAAAATCCTGTTTAATCAGTTCTTTTTTTATTACAGAGATAAAATCATTCTTAAAGTCTTGGAAGTTATTCATATCAACTGTAAGACCGGCAGCACCATAATGACCGCCAAAATTAATCAAATCATCTCTACAGCTGTTTAAAGCATTAAACATATTTAAAGCAGGTATGCTTCTGCATGAACCTTTACCTATACCATTATCTTTATCTACAGCTATTAGAATAACCGGCAGATTATACTCTTCTACCAGTTTTGATGCTACAATACCCACTATTCCAGAATGCCAACGCCTGTCTGCCATTATAATGGCTTTCTCCTCTTTGATATCAGAAATTTTTTCTATTTTTTGTAGTGCCTGCTGATATATTTTTTCTTCCTTTTGCTGTCTCTTTTTATTTATCTTTATTAAATATTCAGCAATTTCATCGGCCTTTTTTTGATCTTCTGTAATAAGAAGTTGAAGGGCTTTTTCAGCACTGTCAATTCTGCCGGCTGCATTAAGTGGTGGTGCTATAATATACCCAATCTGCCCGGCTGAAATTTCATTTATGTTTAATTTCAGTTTTTTTATAAACTTGTTTAAACCGGGTATCTGATTTGATTTCATATTTTTCAGTCCATGTTTTACTAAAATTCTATTTTCATCAGTCAATTTAGCTATATCAGCAACTGTTCCCAGAGCTGTCAAAGGAATTAATCCAGTAAGAATTTCCTTCATACTGCAGTCTTCATTTAATTCTAGAGCCTGACATATTTTATAAACCACACCCACTCCTGCAAGATTCTCAGCAAAATGATCTTTCTGTGGGAGAAGATGAGGATTTATTACAGAATAGGCTGATATGTTATCTTTTTCTGGTGTGTGGTGATCTGTTATTATGACATCAATTCCAAAACTTTTTGCTAATTCAATTTCTTTCACAGCATTAATTCCGCAATCAACTGTAATAAGCAGATCTATATTATTTTTGGAAATTTTATTTATAGCTTCTTTGTTTAAGCCATATCCTTCTTTCTGTCGGTCGGGTAGATAATATTTTGCTTTTACACCAAATCTTTTTTTTAAATAAAGGTAAAAAAGAGCTGTTGACGTTATTCCATCAACATCATAATCACCATATATCATTATATTTTCTTTATTTTCAACAGCCTTTTTTATTCTATTTGCTGTTTTCTTCATATCTTTAAAATGAAATGGATCAGACAAATAATTTAGATCTGACTCCAGAAATATCTGTTTTTCCTCTTCTGTTTTTAATCCTCTATTTTCCAGAATGTTATCAAGAATATTATTTAATTTATTCGTGGTACATTCAGTCAATTCCCAAAACTTTTGCATATATTATCACCAATCAATTTATATTATCATTACCTTCTTCATTATTTTCTGATAAACTATTTTTCTCTACTACGTTATTATTCTGCTGCTCTTCAGAATAAGAAAACATTGCTTCTAATTCACTATATTTCTTCTGAAGCTGTCTAATTTCCCTTTTTAATTTGATCTGTTTTAAAGAACTAAAAAGTCCCATAATTAATGCACCAACAGCAATGGAACCAAGCACTACTACAACAAGTGAAGTCTGAAAAGAATAGTTAAAGAAAGATAAAGTAACAGATACAGCATTCTGCATAGCAAAAATAGCTATTAAAAGTGCAAAAACTAATGCAATTATTAAATTTCTCTGCACACCTCCACCTCCTTAATATTTTCCAGATTTAAGAATAGAAATAACAAGCAAAAATCCAAGCAGACCGGCCATTATATAACCTATAAATCCAAGCAGTGGAATATTAAAAACTTTGGGGTCCATATTTGTCTGAATAAGCATAGTAGAACCAATAATTAATGCTGAAATTATTAAACTAACCGATAAGCGGTTTGTCACTACATCCATCTTATAAATGAAATTTTCTAAATTGCTGTGCTTAAAATTAATAGTAAAATCATCCTGCACAAGTTTTTCCAGCAGTTCTTTTAACTGGTTTTTTGTTTCATGATTTTTCCTTCCAAATTTCCACAGACCTGAACTAATTCTTTCTTTTATATTTTTGGGATTAAATCGATCTTTCAATATTTCTTCAATAAACTCTCTTCCTACATCCACTACATTAAAATCAGGATCAAGACTTAATCCAACCCCTTCACTGACACCAATTGCGCGAAATAGAAGAAAGAATTCCTGCGGCATTCTAATCTTATGTTCAAATATAAACTGCTGTACATCTTCAAAAACAATCTGAAATTCTATATCAGATAAATCATTTCCATAATATCTGTCAAGCAATTTTGTCATATCCAATTTGAAACGCCGCCTGTTCAAATCATCAGGAGCCTCACCCAAAATCAGTATTATATCTGTTAAAACATTGATTTTTTTATTTATCAAAGCATAAAACAGCAGAGAAAGCATATCTTTATCTTCTTCAGTAATCCGCCCCACCATTCCAAAATCTACATATGCCAGCACTTCATCATCTACCACAAAAATATTACCGGGATGAGGATCCGCGTGAAAAAACCCATTGATGAGAACCTGCCGCATAAGTGCTTTTGCTCCTAAAACAGCCAAAAATTTATTGTTAGGATGATCTGAACCAATATTTCCAAGTTTTTCTCCAATAATTTCTTCCATAACCAGAACATTTGCGGTTGATAATTCTGAATAAACCCCTGGAGCTTTTATATTTGGATTGTCTTTAAAATCACTGGTAAATCTAAGTATATTTGCCATTTCACTTTTAAAATTTAATTCATCACGTATGGCTCTTTTGAATTCCGAAATAATTTCAATTGGTCTTATAAATCCGGTAAAAAGATCTCTTTCCTGAGCTATTTTAGCTAAATTTTCCATTATTTCTATATCAACATATATGTTCTTTTCAATATTAGGCCTTTTGACTTTCATAATTGCCCTGTTTCCATTTTTTAAAATTAGCCGGTGTGTTTGTGCAATTGAAGCTGCTGCAGTTGGTTCTTCATCTATTTCTTCAATTTTACTATCATATTTAACACCAAGTTCTTTTTTTAAAAATTCTTCTATCAGTTCAAAAGATTCTGAAGGAACTCTGTCCTGCAGTTTCTGCAGCTCTTTAATAAAAATCGGAGGCAAAATATCAGCACGAGTACTTAAAAGCTGTCCCAATTTTATATAGGCAGGACCAAGTTCCTGCAGCACTTCCCTAATTCTAACTGCAAGCATTTTCCCACTTGGTCTATCTTCTTTAGTAATTCGTTTGCGAAAGGGCAGGTATTTTTCTAAATCTAATTGTGATATTATAAATCCCAGGCCATTTTTCAACAGTATCTGCGCAATTTCACTGTATCTCTGAAAATGTCTGTAATGTCTTGGAATATTAATATTCATAAAAAGATCACAGCCTTTTTTAAAGTTAGAAACCCCCTTATGCAGGAAATGTCATAAAGGGGTTTAAGTACTATTTTTATCTTTTCTGCACTTTTTTCTGCCAGGTGACAAGCAGAGGACTTGCTACAAAAATGGAAGAATATGTTCCGACAAACATTCCAATGAATAAAGCAAGCATAAATGTTCTAATAGATGCCCCTCCAAAAAAATAAATAGCAAGTATTGTAATCAATGTTGTTAAAGAAGTATTAATTGATCTTGGCAGTGTATCTAAAACAGCTTTATTGGCAAGTTCTATAAAAGGAGTTTTATGCATTAATTTCATATTTTCTCGTATTCTATCGAAAATTACTATTGTATCATTAATAGAATAACCAACAATTGTTAAAAGTGCTGCAACAAAAGGTGTATTTACCTCTTTACCGATAATAGCAAAAATACCCAGAGTTATTAAAATATCATGCATCAATGTTATGATAGAAACTGCAGCAAATCTAAATTCAAATCTAAAACTTATATAAGCAACAATTCCAATTGAAGCAACAAGCATTGCCAAAAATGCATTTATTCTGAGCTCTTTACCAATTAAAGGGCCCACCATTTCTGTTCTCAGCATCTCCGTTGACGGAATTTCACTGCGGATTGCTTCTTCAACCTTTACTATTTCTTCAGAACTTAATTCCTGAGCTCTTATCATTATTCCATGAATATCTCTTTCAGCAGTCTGCTGAATTTTACTGTCAGCAGCAATATCTATTTCGTCCAGTATAGTTCTAACCTGATCTGTAGCAACAGCATGATCAAATTTGAATTCCAGCAGTGTACCACCCTGAAAATCAATACCTAAATTTAATCCATTGATCAAAAGAAAGATTAATCCAACAGCAATAACTGCAGATGAAATACTATACCAGATTTTTCTCTTACCCAGAATATCCAATATTATTACCCCCTTCTGACCCCGAAAGCCTTGTTTTCCTTCATTAATTTACTGCCTGTAAATAAATCAATAATATTTCTTGAAACGAAGAAAGCAGTAAACATGCTTACTAAAACACCTATACCTAATGTTACAGCAAAACCTCTTACTGTTCCACTTGTAAAGTAGGCCAGAATCAGGGCAGTCATTATTGTAGTCACATTTGCATCAATTATAGTAGTATAAGCTCGTTTAAATCCTGCATCAATTGAAGCTCTAAGTGTTTTACCACTTTTTAGTTCATCTTTAATTCTTTCAAATATAATTATATTGGCATCTACAGCCATACCTATGGACAATATAAGACCGGCAATTCCCGGCAGAGTAAGTGTTGCCTGAAGACCTGCCAGAGTACCCATAAGTAAAAGACCATAAATCGCCAGAATAACTGCTGCTAAAATTCCCGGGAATCTGTAATAAAAAACCATATATATTCCCACCAGCAGTAACCCAATAAGTCCGGCAGTAATACTTTTCTGTATTGAAATTTCACCAAGTGTCGGACCAACTGTTCTTGTTTCAATAGTTTCAACAGGAACAGGTAGTGCACCTTCGCGAATCAGAATAGCATCTTTTTCGGCTGATTCTACACTTTCATATCCTGTTATCTGTCCTTTTTCCTGAATAACAGCCTGTACAACAGGATTTGTCAGCTGTTCATCATCAAGATAAATACCTATTTTTCTTCCCATATATTCTCTTGTAATTTCGGCAAATTTATCTGCTCCATCTGAAGTTAAAGTAAATGATACAACTGCACGTCCATACTGATCGTAATCTGCTCTGGCATCTTTAACAGCTTCTCCACTCATTAGGATATCACCAGCAGAATTTCTAAATGTCAGCATCGCAGTACGGCCAATAGTATTAATTGCCTCATTTGGATTATCAACAGCTGGTAGTTCAACTATTATTCTGTCCTGTCCTTCGCGCTGAATAACCGGTTCTGTCAGACCGAGCTGATTTACTCTTCTTTCTATTACACTCTGTATACCTGCCATCACAGTATTATCAATGGGTCTCTCTTCTGTTGGTTTAGCCTGTAAAACAATATGTGCTCCACCTCTTAAATCAAGCCCCAAATTAATTCCATAAAAGGAATAAAGAAAATATGCAAATGCTATTATGGCAACTATTATAATTAGTTTTATTGTTCTTTTCTGCTTATATCTCATTAAAAAAGTTTCCCCCTAACAGTAAATTATTAATAATGGCCGATTTAAGAAGATAACTGATAATCATAGTGATCAATTACTCTCATAGAATTAAGAGGCCAGTAAACCCAGAAAGCCTTACCTGAGATGGAATCATAATCAACAAATCCAACTATACCTGGAAATCTGCTGTCAGCACTGTGATTACGATTATCACCCAAAACAAACACACTTTCAGATGGAACCTGATAAGGACCAAAATCTCCTATCATTTTTTCGGGTAAATATGTTTCTTCAACGGCTTCTCCATTAACATAAGTAACACCGTCTCTTATATAGACGGTATCATCTGGAAGTCCAATTACCCTTTTAATATATTTTTTATCCGGAGCCCCCTGAGGAGAAAATACTATTATATCTCCTCTTTCGGGTGGATGAAATCTGTAAATGAATTTATTAACAAATAATCTTTCTCCATCATGAAGTGTGTTGATCATAGAGCTTCCATCAACTACAAATGACTGGGCAACAAATGTAATTATAAAAAAAGCCAGTATTCCTGCTATAACAAGTGACTGCAAAAATTCTTTGATTGCATTACTCACAACTTTTCCCCCAGTATAATTTTTCTTTTTTTACTCTTCTTCAGTAGTAGGTTCTGTACTATCAACAACTCTAGCAATAGCATTTTTAACAAAATCAATATCAACATTTGAAGAAACTCTAACTTTAATGTTATTATCCTTTATTTTTATTACTTTACCTTTAATTCCTCCAATTGTAACTACACTGTCACCGGATTTTAAATCATCCAGCATCTGCTGATGTTCTTTTTTCTGTTTTTGCTGAGGCCTGATCAAGAAAAACCAAAATATCCCAAAAATCAGCACCCATGGTAATATTGCATATACATAGTCCATTTTTATCCTCCTAATTAATTTTTTTCTCTCATTACTAATTCAACAATTAAAATAATATTCCTGCTAAATTATTAATTTAATTCTCATAATATATTATTTAATATTATATTTTTTGTAAAAATCATCTCTAAATTGAATAAAATTATCATTGTCGATAGCTTCTCTTATTTTTTTACCAAGGTTCAGCATAAAATACAGATTATGATATGTAGTTAGCCTCACCCCAAGTATTTCATTTCTTTTTAAAAGATGTCTAATATATGCACGACTGTAATTTTGGCACACATGGCAGCTGCATTCACTGTCAGGTGGAGAAAAATCTTTTTTATATGCTGCATTGCGCACAGTTAATCTTCCTTTAGAAGTAAATATCTGCCCATGTCTTGCAATGCGAGTCGGCATAACACAGTCAAACATGTCTATCCCATAATAAATTCCTTCAATAAAATCTTCCGGTGTTCCCACACCCATTAAATATCGCGGTTTATTATCGGGCATTAATGGAGTAGTATGTGACAGCACATCATACATAACATCTTTTGGTTCCCCAACACTTAACCCTCCTAAAGAATAGCCGGGAAAATCAAGTTCAAGCATTTTTTCAACACTTTTCTGTCTTAAATCTTTATAAACTCCACCCTGTATAATACCAAAAAGTTCCTGATTACTGTTCTGCATCTCTTTCTTACATCTTTCAGCCCATCTTACTGTTCTATCCAGTGATTGATCGACATATTTTTTTTCTGCCGGATAAGGTGGACATTCATCAAAGGCCATAACTATATCTGAACCAAGATTTTTCTGAATCTGCATTGACTTTTCTGGTGAAATAAAGTGTTTTGATCCATCTAAATGAGATCTGAAATAAACTCCCTCTTCTTTTATTTCTCTGAGATCAGAAAGACTAAAAACCTGAAACCCACCACTATCTGTAAGTATTGGGCGATTCCAGTTCATAAATTTATGCAGGCCTCCTGCTTCTTTTATTAGTTCATCTCCGGGCCGCAAATAAAGATGATAGGTATTTGCTAGTATTATTTGTGATTCAATTTCTTTTAATTCACGTGGAGACATGGCTTTTACTGTAGCCTGAGTACCAACAGGCATAAAAATTGGAGTTTCTATATCTCCATGACTGGTTGTTATTCTACCTCGCCTGGCAGCACTATTGGCGGATTTTTTTATTAATTTAAAATTAAACAATAATTACTTACCTCCCTGATTTTTTATAAACATCGCATCTCCCAGGCTGAAAAACCTGTATTTATTTTCTACAGCTCTTTGGTAAGCTTTTAAAATAAATTCTTTTCCTGCAAATGCAGATATAAGCATCAGCAGAGTGGATTTTGGAAGATGAAAATTAGTTATCAAAGCATCTACAACCTTAAATTTATAACCTGGATAAATAAATATATCTGTCCATCCTTTAAATGCCTCCAGTTTACCACCTTCAGCAGCAGTTTCTAGAGTTCTTGTCACAGTTGTTCCTACTGAAATAACTTTATTTCCTGATTTTTTTGCTTTTTTTATTAAGTCAACAGTATCAGAAGAAATTTCTGCATATTCGGAATGCATTTTGTGATCTTCAATATTTTCTTCTCTGACCGGTCTGAAAGTACCCAGGCCTACATGTAGTGTTATAAAGTCCAGATGAACTCCTTTAGACCTAATTCTATTTAATAGTTCATCTGTAAAATGAAGACCAGCAGTAGGTGCTGCAGCTGATCCTTTTTTTTGACTGTAAACTGTCTGATATCTTTCTGGATCTGACAGTTTATTTTTTATATATGGAGGCAGAGGCATTTCTCCCAGTTCTTTTATTATTTCTTCAAAATCACCTTTGTCCCAGTAAAATTCTACAATTCTTCCTCCAAATTCTGTGTATTCTATAACTTCCGCTTTTAAAATACCGCCAAAATCTATTTTCACTCCCTTTTTGGCTCTTCTGCCTGGTTTCACCAGGATCTCCCATTTGCTTTCAGAAAGTTCATTTAAAAGAAGTATTTCAATTTCAGTGCCTGTTGGTATCTTTTTTCCATAAAGTCGGGCTGGAATTACACGGCTGTCATTCATTATCACTAAATCTCCTGGATTCAGGTATTCAGTAATATTTTTAAAAATATCTTCTTTAATTTCTTTTTTTTCTGCATCTAATACCATAAGTTTGGACATATCTCTTTCCGGAAGAGGTTTTTGTGCTATTAGTTCTTCCGGCAGTTCATAATCAAATTCATCAACCTTCATATCTTAACCTCCAGAACTATTCTCCAAATAGATCAAATGTAGTTTTTTGTTCACCTTTTTTAATGCCGAGGTGCTCAGATGCCTTTAAAGTTGCCACTCTTCCGCGGGGAGTCCTATCTATAAATCCAAGCTGTAGTAAATATGGCTCATAAACATCTTCAATTGTTTCTGTTTCTTCACTTATTGAAGCAGCCAATGTATTAAGTCCAACCGGACCACCGCTAAATTTAACAATTATTGTTTTTAAAAGCTTATGATCAATTCGATCAAGACCAAGCTGATCAATTTCTAGAAGTTTTAGTGCTCCATCAACAGCAGCAACATCAATTATTCCATCTGCTTTTACCTGTGCATAATCTCTTACTCTTTTGAGAATTCTGTTTCCAATTCTGGGTGTTCCTCTTGATCGTTTAGCTATTTCTAGAGCCCCTGCTTCAAAAATTTCCAGCTGAAGAATGTCTGCTGATCTTAATATAATTTCTCTCAATTCCTGATGTGAATAAAATTCCAGTCTATTAATAACTCCAAATCTATCTCGAAGTGGAGAACTAAGCAAGCCAGCTTTTGTCGTTGCACCAACCAGTGTAAATGGAGCCAGATCCAGTCTTACAGATCTTGCACTGGGACCTTTCCCGATAATAATATCAAGACAGTAATCTTCCATTGCTGGATAGAGTACTTCTTCTACCATTTTATTCAGCCTGTGAATTTCGTCAATAAATAGCACATCATGTGGCTGTAAATTGGTTAAAATTGAGGCAAGATCACCTGGTCTTTCAATGGCTGGCCCTGATGTTCTGTGTATATTAACATTAAGTTCATTTGCAATAATATTGGCAAGAGTCGTTTTCCCAAGACCGGGTGGCCCATAAAGCATAACATGATCAAGTGCTTCTTCTCTTTCCCTGGCTGCTTTAATGAAAATTTTTAATTTTTCTTTACATTTTTT
>CAZLIW010000039.1:0-10541 GCA_964559325.1 uncultured Halanaerobium sp.
CCAATTTTTATTATTCTTTTTCTTGCATTAGTAATGAAAATATATTTTCCTCTTGCTGCTTTAATTGGAATAGTAATCGCAGTTTTTAATAACTGGCCGGAAGATGGGAAATTTAAGATTTTTAAAAATAGATTTCATAAATTTTTTGCAAAAGGAATAAAATATAATTTAACTTTAATTATATTTGGAGTAATGGTATTTAAAACAACTTTAGAAAAATCAGGAGTAATAAATATAATAGCAGATGGATTAACAGGTCTGGGATTACCTCTTTTTTTAGTGATAATTGTTCTGGGGTTTATATCTGGCTATATTACGGGAGTACATATGGCAGCAACAGGTATTCTGCTGGCAATATTTATTCCGCTTTTTCCTGCTGGTGCTGAAGGTCCATATGTTTCACTTCTTTTAACTTCAATTATAATTGGCTACCTTGTTTCCCCACTGCATTTATGTCTGGCTTTAACAACAGAATATTTTTCTTCTAAAATTACAAAAGTTTATCAGCTGCTTTTTTTGCCTTTAGCAGGAATGATTCTGGCAGGAGTTGTTCAAATAATTGTTCTCACATAAATAAATATTTTTAAAAAGAGGTGATTTTTTAATGAAAAAAAGAGTTCTTGTTACAAAATATTTAAAAGGTTCTGCGCTAAATGATTTAAAAAAAGAAATGGAAGTTATTATGCCTGATGAAGATGAGAGTTATTCAAAAAAACAACTGAAAGAACATTTAAATAATGTTGATGCAGTTCTGGTGTCCAGAGCTGTAATAACTGAGAATCTGATTGATGAAACCGAAAGATTAAAATTGATATGTGTGCATGGAGTAGGATATGATAATGTAGATGTTGAGGCTGCCAGCAGAAGAGGAATAGCTGTTGCCAATCTCCCGGATGTATTATCTTATGTAACTGCAGAATTTGCATTTGCTTTAATGATTTCATTGAGCAGGCGTGTTGTGGAAGCTGATAATTATGCACGAAACAATAATGATCACAACTGGCACCCTTATTTACTGTTAAGTAGAGAACTTAGAGGGAAAAAGCTGGGTATATTTGGGCTTGGTAATATTGGGATGGAATTTGCAGAAATGGCCCGAGCTTTTAAGATGGATGTATACTATCACAACAGAACTAAAAATGAAGAACAGAATACTGCAAAATATTTAAGCAAGGAAGAGATTTTGAAAACTGCTGATTACATATCACTTCATATTCCTCTAAATGAAAGTACAGAAAATTTTTTGTCTCACAAAGATTTTGCTCTTATGAAAGAAGATGTATATATAATTAATACTGCTCGAGGTCAGGTTATTAACAAAGATGCGCTTTTTTCTGCATTAAATAATGGTAAAATTGCCGGTGCTGCTCTGGATGTTCATTATAATGAACCATATATTGAAGATGAATTTAAAGATTTTTCTAATGTAATATTAACTCCACATATAGGAACAACCACTCTGGAAACAAGAGAAAAAATGCTTAAGAGAGCTGTGGAAACGATAACTGACTTTTTTGCAGATAAAAAGCTGGATAATTTACTTTAGACTTTTTATTATAATAGAGATTTGCCAGAATATATTATGTTTCTCACACAAAAAGGTTATTTGCGTCTCTAACTCATTTTTCGATCAAACTAAAATTCGTTTACAAGAGAAATAAAGACTTCCTAATCAAATGAGACATCCTGCCTCAGGATTAGCTCAGCACATCATGTGCTGAGGTCTTATTTCTCTTACTAACTCATTAAGATTAATTAACGAAAAATGCCTAAAGTTCCGCAAATACTCTTTTTGGGGTTACATTATATTATCATATAAAATTTCATTTATTTTGTGGAGTGTCTATAAAATTAAATTTAAAAATAAGAGGTGTTTATAATGTCCGAAATACTGGTTGAAGAATTTAGAGGTGAACTTTTAGAAAATATTCATCGGGGAGATATCGCTGTTTGTTCGGCAGAAAAGGAGATTACATCTTTTTGTGGGGATATTGATAAAGATGTATATTACAGATCTGCAGCAAAACCTCTTCAGGTGCTGCCTGTTATTACAAGTGGTGCAGCAGATAAATATGGTTTTACAGATAAAGAGATTGCTTTGATGTCTGCTTCTCACAGTGGAGAATCGTTTCACATTGAAATATTAAAAAGTATTCTTTCAAAGATGGATCTGACAGTTGATGATTTAAGATGTGGCAGTCATCCGCCTTTCAGCCGCAGCGCCAGAAAGTATTTAAGAGAGAATAATCTTCCTATTACCCAGGCACATAATGCCTGTTCTGGTAAACATTCTGCTCAGCTGGCTCTGACTAAATTTTATGAATGGGATCTGGATACATATTATAAAAAAGAACATCCTGTACAGCAGCTGCTTTTAAAAACAATTTCTGAAGTGGCTGACTATCCAGAAGAAAAAATTTATCAGGGAATAGATGGCTGTGGTGTTGTAGTTTTTGGGCTGCCTTTAAAAAATATTGCCTATTCCTATTTTCTGCTGGAAAACACCGAATTTCTAGATGAAAAATACAGAAAAGCGGCAGACAGGATAGTTCGAGTTATGAAGGAATATCCGGCTGTTATAGCAGGTACAGATCGGTTTGGAACAATATTGTGTCAGACCCTATCCAAAAACATACTTGCTAAATCGGGTGCAGATGGTGTGTTTGCACTGGCATTTGATGATAAGGGGATCGCAGTTAAAATTGAAGATGGCAAACTTCCGGCTGCCTATCCGGTTGTAATAGATATATTAAAGAAATATGATATTATAACTGGTGAAGAAATAGAGAAACTTGATAAATATTATAGACCTGTTATTAAAGATCACAATGGTCGTAAAGCGGGTTATATAAAAGCAAAGTTTGAACTGACAGCAAATAATTAAAAAATAGCCGGAGCTGAACTTCAGAAATATTTAAAATATCTCCAGCTCCGGCCATTATTTTAATTTATTGAATATATAATTTATTTTTATATAAAAAAGAAAATTTAAAAAAATCAGAAAAAAATAAAAAATTAGGCAGGAATTTAAACTTTCTTATAGAAATAAGTAATTGGTTGAACCATTAATCCAATATTTTATTATATGAGAGGGGTGATATAATTGGCATTTAAAGTATTGGTGACAAAATATATTCCTGAAAAAGGATTGGAAGAATTAAAAAAATACTGTCAAATTATTATGCCAGAAAAAGGAGAAGATTTTGACGAAAAATATATTATGAAAATTTCTTCAGAAATAGATGCTCTTATTGCAGTTAGATTTAATGTTACCAAGGAATTTATTAATAAAGCAGAAAATCTTAAAATTATTAGCATTTATGGTGTTGGAGTTGATAATGTAGATTTAAAAAAAGCTTCTGAGAAAGGTATAATAGTAACCAATTTACCTGAAGTAGTGACAGAGGCCACTGCTGAATTAGCTTTTGGTCTAATGCTGTCTTTGAGCAGAAGAATTATCGAGGCAGATTATTATTTACGAAATAAAAATGATAAAAAGTGGCATCCTTTTTTACTTCTCAGTAATGAACTATATGATAAAAATCTTGGTATTATTGGTTTTGGTAGAATTGGTCGTGCTGTTGCCAGAAGAGCTTTAGCTTTTGGTATGAAAGTATATTTTTATGATAAAGCCTATACAAAAGATGATAAGCTCAGTATGGATGTTAACTACTCTTCTTTTTCTAATATATTAGAAAATATGGACTATATAACTCTTCATGTACCCCATATCAAATCAACACATTATTTGATTTCCAAAGATGAATTTCAAAAAATGAAAACCTCTTCTTTTTTGATTAATGCTTCTCGCGGTCCAGTAGTTAATCAACAAGAATTAATTAGTGCTTTAAAAAATAAAGAAATCGCTGGTGCTGCTCTTGATGTTTTTGAGAATGAGCCGGAGGTTCCCAAAGAACTGACTGCTCTAAAAAATGTTGTTCTAACACCACATTTGGGAACAACTACTATTGAAACAAAAACAAAAATGGCTTCTGAAGCTGCAAAAAAAATCATTCAATTTATTAATGGGGTAACACCTACAAATATTGTTAATTAATAATATTAACCAAATTAAATATTCAAAAAATAAAAAATATTTGATTTTTAAGCAGGAATTATGTAAAATATACTTAATAGTATCAATAATGGTTGAACCAATGTACCTCTGATTATTTAAAATTATCAAACTATTAAACCTTTTTAGAATAGTTTGTTGTTAGAAAGGAGAAGATTGATGAAAACAATTTTAGTTGATATGGATCTTTGTGTCGGCTGCAGGACATGTGAGCTGCAGTGTGCAACTGAGAGAGTTTCAAAATCCAAAGAATTTGTTAAAGCTGCATTAGAAAATCCAGCACCAAAACCCCGCATAGATGTACAGACCAATGGAGAAGAAAATCTACCAATTCAATGTAGGCAGTGTGATGACATGCCCTGTTATTATGCTTGTCCTTCGGGAGCTATATATGTAGATGAAGAAACAGAAAAAGTAGTTATAGATCATGAAAAATGTATAGGCTGCTGGATGTGTGTAATGGTATGTCCTTTTGCAGCTGTAAATGTACATGATGGACTTGCTGATAAATGTGATCAGTGTATTTTCATGGACAATCCAGTATGTGTAGACTCCTGTCCGACAGGTGCACTGAAATATGTTGAAAGTGAAGATGAGTCCAGAGAGATAAAGGTTAACAGATCAAATAATAACTTCGATGATTATATTAAAGGGAGGTCAAATAAATAATGTTGAAAGCAAAAAAGAGATCATTGGATCCAATGGCCGATGAATTACTAGTAAAAGCGGCAAAAAATAATACAAGATTAAGCTGGGATATGCATGAAGAAAATCTCCCCCACTGTGGTTTTGGAGAAATGGGACTCTGCTGTACAAAATGTATGCAGGGGCCATGTAGAATAGATCCTTTTGGAAATAATGCAGATAGAGGAAGCTGTGGTAGAGATGCTGCTGTAATTGCAGCAGAAAATCTTTCCTTACAATTTCTTTCTGGATTGAGTTCAGCAGCCGAAGAGCTTAAAGATACTGAAATTTTAAAAGAAGCACAGAGTCTTTACAGCTATTTAAATGGCGGCATGAATTTAGATGCAGAAGAAGTTCTTCAGAAAACATTTGATCATGTAGAAAAAGTTTATTCAAAACTTGATTTGAGCAGTGAAAATAATATAATCACCAATAAATTGGATTTAAACAAGAAAAAAGTAGTCATTTCTGGTAAAGTTTCCAAAGAAGCAGTAAACATGCTGAAAAAACAGAAAGATGTTGAAGTATATTCTCTTCTTAATGAGTTTTATTATGAAGATGTAAAGCCTCTTACCAATTATGGAAGCCAGGAATTTATAGTTATGAGTGGATTTCCGGACCTGCTTGTATTTGGATCAGGCTGTGCTAAGCCAGTATTGCTGGAGCTTGCAGATAAATATGATGTTGATTATGTATATGAATCTGATTTAAGTGAATTTGATCTAAACGATGTTGAAAGCAGCGGCTACATGGAAATAGATTATCTTGATTTTAATTTAAAGAATGATTATGAAGATAAACTTTCTGAAGCTGATAAAATTGCATTAGTGGCAGGCTGCAATAATGTTAAATATTCTCAGGATAATAGATTGAAAAAACTTACAGAACATCTTCTTTACTCAGGTTATACTGTACTGACCAGTGGATGTGCAGCAATGGGTTTAAATAAATATTTTTCAGAAGATGATGAAATATATTATTTTGGGAGCTGTAATAATACCACTGCTTTCAGTGAAATTGCAGAAAAATATGCTGACAGCAGAAAAGTTGTAGCTGTATTTCCAGAACTAAGCCAGATGAAAGCATTTAGTCAGGCGGCATATCTTGCTAAAAAAGGTGTAAAAACATATGTTATGTCAAAAAGTTTTATACCACCTTATCCTGAATTTAAAAATTTAATTAAAAATACAAATCCAGACTTAAGAATAAAAACAGAAGGATATAAGTTAGAACAGATTAGTGGTATTTTAGACTAATATGGGGGTTATAAAAATGAAATATTTAATAATAGGCTGTGGACCTGCAGGTATGCATGCAGCATATAAGTTAGATGAATTAGATAAAAATGCAGAAATAACCCTGATTAATTCTGAATCCAATCTTCCATATTCAAGAATACTAACAACATTTTTATTAAAAAAAAAAGTTGAGGAAGAAGATCTATTTATCTTTTCAGAAGACTTTTTGGAAAAAGATAATATAAACTATTATCAGAATAAAAGTGTGGAAGAAATAGATTCTGATAATAAAGAGGTTAAACTGAATGATGGAACAGCTCTTAATTATGATAAACTTCTGATTGCTGCTGGTGGAGATCCCAAGCGTCCTCCTGTAAAAGGGATTGAATCAGATAAAATATCTACAATAAGAACAATAGATGACATAAAAACTGTGAAAACAAAAATGGAAACTGCAGAAAAATGTGTTGTGTTAGGTGGAGGACTTGTAAGTTTAAAAATGGCACAGGCTTTAAAAAAGCAGGGAATTGGTATAAAAGTACTTATCAGATCACCAAGGGTTTTATCACAGGTTTTGGATGAAGAATCTGCAGTATTAATAGCAGATCATTTAGAAGAAAATGGTATAGAACTTTTAACCGGAACTCAAATTGATGAAATTGTTGAGAAACAAAAAGGCCTTGTATTTAAAACTAACAAAGGTGAAATAAGATCTGATTTTGCGGTTATTGGAAAAGGTGTTAGTCCAAATATGGACTTTTTAGATAAGACATCTGTTAAAACAGACTGGGGAATATTGTCAGATGAATATCTTCAGACTGAAGAAAAAGATATTTTTGCTGCCGGTGATGTTGTAGAGAATTATAATGTTGCTCAGGATAGTGTTCAACTTAATTCTATCTGGCCGGATGCAGTTCTGCAGGGTATAACAGCAGCTAAAAATATGGCCGGTGAATTTAAAAAATATCCAGGAAATATCAATATGAATGCTGTAGACATATTTTCTCTCCCACTTATCGCAATGGGAAGAGTTAAAGATGTAGAAAATTTAGAAACAATAAAATATGAAAATAAAACTGAAAAGAAATTTGTAAAATTATTTTTCAATAATGAATTTTTGGTTGGTGCAGTTCTTATCAATGATGTAGAAAATGCCGGTTTTTATAAACAGCTAATTACTAAAAGAAAAATAATTAAAGATAGAAAGACATTGTTAAATAGAAATAACTTACTTGCAAATTATATATTTTGAAAAGAGGTGACTGAATGAAAATCTATGAAAATTTGTGTGTTGGCTGTGGAAGATGTCATCCATACTGTCCGGCACAGGCAATATATTTTACAGATGGAATAAGTAAAGTGGCACAGGATTTATGCTTTGAATGTGGTGCATGCTTACGTTCACAGGTATGTCCGGTAGACGCAATTTATGAGCCGGAAGATGTTTATGATTATCCAAGATCTGTAAGGAAATTCTTTAGTGACCCCACCACTACTCACAAAGAGACAAATATGCCCGGACGTGGGACAGAAGAGGTTAAAACAAATGATGTAACCGAAAGAACTGCTAAAGGTGAGCTCAGTATTGGAATAGAAGTAGGACGTCCAACAGTTGGTACAAGAATTTCTGAAGTTGATAAAATAACCAGAACTCTTGCTAAAGCTGGATTTAATAATTTTGAAGAAAAAAATCCTGTTTCTGGACTTATGAAAGATAGAGAAAAAGGTATTTTGAAAGAAGAAGTTTTACATGAAAGAGTATTGTCTGCTATTGTAGAATTTACAATTAAAGAAAATGAACTGGAAAGATGTTTTGAGGTAATTGAAAAAGTGGCTGAAGAAATTGATACGGTATTTACTATGGATTTAATCAGCTGTTATGATGAAGGAATGGAAATAAGAGTACAGGATGTTATTGATAAATCTAACTTTACCCCGAGGTCAAATTCAAAAATAAATATCGGGATAGGTAGATTGAATGACGAGGAGGCGTAAAACTTATGACACATACGTTACACCGTGAAGGTTCTTTAGAAAGTCTGCAGGATGATCTGCTGTTATTGATTACTCCTGCTATATCCTATAATGATAAGGGTGCAGCTGAAAAAATAAAAAAAATGATTGATATTGTTTTCGATGTTGGTCCAACAAATTACGGCTGTTATGAACTTGGTATGAATATTCTGTCAGGAGTAGAAGTGGATGTTATAAAAGATGAAACCAGAGATAATTCTCGTATAAGATGTGTATTTAGTGATAAGGAAAAATTTAAAGATGTTTTGAGAAGAATCATAGAAGCTGATTTAGGACTCTCAGTTACAGTCAGTGGACTTCAGTCTATTGTAAAAGAGGTTCTTGATGAAATGGAAATAGATCCGCATTCAGTTAATTTAGCAATGGGAACACATGGAGATAAAGAAAAATTACCTGACGAAAATTTCAGAAAAATTACAACAATGTGTGGACATGCTATGGTAGCTCCTGGTCTGGTAGAGGATATGATAGTCAAAGTAAAAAAAGGTCTCCTAACAATTGATGAAGCTGCTGTAGAACTTGCAAAACCATGTATATGTGGAGTTTTTAATCATGAAAGAGCAGCATTGCTTTTAGAAGAAATTATGCCGCTCTATGAAATAACCGATTGATTAGATCATATTGAAAGGGGGAATTATTGCGGGAAAAATTGTACATGTGAAAATAGAATAAAAATTATTTGAATCACAAAAAACCAAGGAGGTAATTTATTTTGAAAAAAATCCTAGTGTTAAGTTTATTAGCTATCTTTTTGTTAAGTCTCACAAGTATGGGTCTGGCTGCTTATCCAGAAGAAGAAATTGAATGGGCTCTCTGGTCAAGTCCTGGTGGAGGATCTGATACTACAGCAAGAACAGTTGGTATACCATTAAGAAAAGATATGGGTGTTCCCCTTGTAGTAAAGAACATGTCAGGTGGTAGTGGTGCAAGAGCCATGGAATATGTACAGGAACAGAAAGCAGATGGATATACCTGGCTTTTCATTACAAATACTTTAATTACAACTACAGAAAGAGGTTTAGTTGATTATAGTTATGAAGACTGGAAACCTGTTTTTATGCTTAACCATGACCCACAGACAATTGCTGTAAGTGCAGATAGTGGGATAGAATCATTTGAAGATTTGATTGAAATTGGTAAAGAGAGAAAACTTAAGTGGGGGTTAACTCACCTTGGTGGAAATGATCATGTAGCTATAAATACTGTTGCAGAAGCAGCTGGCATAGAGTATGATCCTATTGTATATGATAGTGGAGCAGAAGTTATGGTTGGAGCTTTAGGTGGCTCAATTGATGTATTTATTTCTAATCCTTCTGAAATTATGGGACAGGTTGAAGCTGGTAAAATTAATATTATTGCTTCCATGAGTGAAAAAAGATTAAGTATTTTACCTGATACTCCAACTCTAAAGGAATTAGGACATGATATTCAGTTTGGTACCTGGAGAGGTGTAGCTGTTAAAGCTGGTACTGATCCTGAAGTTGTTAGTAAAATAGAATCAATGTTAGCAAAAGCTGCTGATTCAGAAATATATAGAGAGTTCTTAAAAGACAATGGTATGGATTATAATGTTAAAGATGCTGAAGAGTTTGATGAATTCATCCAGAAGCAGTGGAGTATTTTCGCAGATGGTCTGAAGAAAGTTGGACTGTAAACCAACATTAATCTAGAGGGGGAGTTTAACTTCCCCCTCTTTTTAAAAAGGGAGGTCCATTATTAAAATGAAAAAAAATCCAACTTTTATTACAGCATTAATAATTATTTTAATTGCAACCCTATTATTTATATCGACTTATTCTATACAGGTATCTGGGGAACAGGGTAATCGTTTGGGGCCAAGATTTTTCCCTCGTTTAATGCTGGGAATTATTATACTTTTTAATTTAATACTGGCATATCAGGCATATAGATATCCGGAAGAACAGAAAAAAGTAAAATCCATACCTAAAGATAAACAAAATCGATTTATGGGAACGGCTATTTTAGGAGTATTAACCGGATTGTCTTTTAATTTTTTAGGTGGTTATACAACAATTTTCATTTTTGTTTTTTTGTTTTTGATTGTCTGGAATCAAAGAAGATTAAAAGTTTTAATTTTAACTCCAGTTTTAGTTACATTAGGAGCTTATCTTCTGTTTTATGAGCTTCTTTCAGTTAGAATGCCAAAAGGTATAATCGATGCTATATTTTTATAAGGAGGTGGTATCTTGTTAAATTCAATAATGATTGGAGTAAGTGCTATTCTTGAACCAATGAATTTTTTAGCTGTTTTAGCCGGAGTTGTATCAGGAATGACGATAGGAGCTTTGCCAGGATTATCAGCAACGATGGGTGCTGCTTTAATTGTGCCGTTCACATTTTTTATGGAACCTATTCCTGCCATTGCTATGTTAAGTGCTCTTTATTGTGGAGCGACATATGGTGGATCGATCTCTGCAATACTTGTTAATACACCTGGAACCCCTGCAGCTGCTGTTACCACATTAGATGGTTATGAACTTTCTAAACAG
>CAZLIW010000040.1:0-10458 GCA_964559325.1 uncultured Halanaerobium sp.
CTTCGGCGCCGATGTTAATATATTGGATTTGAGGGATTTAAATCTTTTTGATGAATCAAAATTGTTCCTTTTGACTGTAATCCAATTCCAATTCCTGAACCACTTAATTGAGCTGCCTTATGCCCAACAAAACCAACATCAGCAGTTGTATAATTTTTAACAACCCGTGCTTTTAATCCTTCTTCTTCAATACCAGCCATAATTTCTCTCAAAATATTGCTGTGTTTTTCATCAATCATAGTTTTTGTCAGTTTATTTCCGAATGCTGGTGCAACACCAATAACAACTTCATCATTACTGCGTCCTTCTTTAGCAAGACCAACTTCTTTTATGGTCATATCACCTTTTCTTTCAGCAACTGCTGTATTAGAAGATGAGTTTCCTTCTTCTTCTGACATGCCTGATAAAACATCAACAACAATCTGGCGAATTGCATCTTCATTTAACTGCATTATTACACCTCCCGGATATTGAGATTATTCTCCAATTTCTGCTGGATCTCTGGCAAGTCTGGTATCTTTGAGTTTAGCCCAGAGTTCATCGGACACTCTATAACCAGTTCCAGGACCTGCATAATCGTTTTTATCATTAACAGCACTTATACAGTGGAATTTATCATCAAAAATAGCTGATGTATGAAGATAGTCTCCAGCAATTCTCTGTTTTAAAAGATTGAATACACTGTCGGCCACATCTTCAAAACCATGTTTGGCCAGTGCTTTAACAATTTCTACACCAGTGGTTCCTTTATTAAGCATTTCTTCTATACCTCTAAAGTCTTCTCGTACATCACGGTCCGGAACATCTTTACTGCCGTGAGCATATGTTACTGCTTCTACCTCTTCATCAGTAATTTCGGGCATACCTAATTCCTTAAATACTGTCTGCAGTGCTCTGGCTGCTTTGTTCCTAATTTTTATAACTTCTTCTTCTTCTACAGGTACCAGACCACCATTTACTTTCAGATCACGCTGTAGTGTTAGATAATCATCATAATCATCTACATCATGAGTGGAACCGGCAAACATATTATCATAGTTTGGCACACCACTATAACCTGAGAAAATAAAGTCTGTCCCAGGAAGAAACTGCATTAACATTCTGGCTGTTCTTCTTGTACGGGAATGAGTAAATGTCTGATCATTTCCTGAAGCACACTCAAGATCAAGCATCATGGCAATTAAATTTTCTGCCAGAATTGCTCTTACTCCAGAAGGAACTGCACCAGGTACACCAATACAGCTAATTGAACCATTCTGTATACCCTGTACTCCGGCACCTTTGGTCATATAAAGGCAGCGGGCTTCCAGATAAAGCATGGATTTACCATCTGCAAATCCCATCTCAGCTTCAGAACCTGTACCAGAAGTATATCTCATCTTAAGTCCACGGGATGCATAGGCTGAAGCAAGAAAACTCTTTGACCATGGTGTATCATCACCATCGACAAAAACCTGCTCAGTACCATAAACAGAAACAGTTTCTGCATATGCTGTAAATCCGCGCATACCCATTTCCAGCTCCATTGCTTCCTCTACAGCACACTGTGTTAGAGCACCACGACGGCCTGTCTGTGCACCTACCATAAGAGAAATAGCATTTGATGGAGCATATCTAACTATACCTACTGTTGTTTCAAGTTCATCAAAACCGCGCATTGCTGCTTCAGCTGCATCTGCTGCAATTAAAGCAGGATGATCTTTTACATTTGTAATGTGGCACTGATTGGATGGGGTCTTTCTGGCCCTCATCTTCTGTACTGCCATCATCATTTCAACAACATTCATATGGCCTACAACTTCTACCACCTTTGCAGGAGTCATTCCAAGTCCGAGTTCTCGTACTTCGTCTCGAGAAACGTTTACATCTACAATCTTTTTGGCAAGTTCTTTAGAATCTACTGCCATAACTTCTTCTACTTCATTTATGTCAAGTGTATGGTCGGCAATGAAAGTGTCAAGCATATCAAAATCTGCTCGTTTTTTACCATCAAGTTCAACTATTTTTCCATTTTGAATCTTTACACTTGGTTCTGGATCTTCTGGTCCTTCCATTGCAATAAGACCAGCTTCCGGCCATTCTTTGATAAATCCATCCTGACTGATCGGTCGTTTTTCTAATTCTTCAAAACGCTTGGACCTTTTCACATTTTTCCCTCCTTAAATTCATTTTACTGTACAATACCGGTTATTATATTTTAAATATAGGGTTTTGTTGATGATTCAGGCTTAGATCCAAGACTTCCGAGAAGCTTTAATCCAACTTCACGTGCGGCAACGATTGCCTGACGAACTGCTCCTGAATCTCCACTAAACTGCAGAATAACCTCATTGGTCAGGCTTGTACCTTCAGAAGGACTTGCATATGCTACAACATCAATAGTAGCAGCCTTTACAGCAACATCAGCCATGATAACTCCGATACCTGCTGGAGCACCAACGGTAATTCCAAATGCTCTACCTTCTGGAGCACCAAAAGCTGCATTTAAAGCTTTGCTTGCTCTTGCAGTATACTGGAATTCAAGGTGACCGGCATCATTACCATAAACATCACCAAAAGTACGTTCAAGATCTTCCAGTGCAACCTGAACTGCACGTCTTGCATCCGAAACTTCTTCAGCCCCAAAAATAATTAAGGAACCATGTCCTGCTCCACCTTTAGTATCACGAGGAAGCTCAATTTTTACTATTTCAGTATTTGATGCTTTTACCGCCTCATCTGCTGCATAGATCTGAGGACCTGCTCCAGTTCTGCCACCAAAGATACCTATTGAACGATATTTAGGATCAATACCCATTAATTTTCTTAAGTCTGGATCTACATTTGCAATGACCAGACCAATAGTATCTCCCATTGCTGTACCAACAAATTCAGTTACTTCATTAGCCAGATTCAATTTAGGTTCACCACCTTTATTATTTTCGTCTTTTTTGCTATCTGCTTCTTTCTCAACTGATGATTCAGCATCTTTAATTCTATTCAAAACTTCATTAACTAAATCATTAATTTTGTTTTCTTCCATATTTTTTCACCCTCCTCTCCATTTTTATTCTGGTAGAAGTTTGCTTACATCTTCATGGGGGCGTGGAATTACGTGTACAGAAACAACCTCACCTACTTTGCCTGCTGCAGCTGCACCAGCATCGGTTGCTGCCTTGGTAGCTCCAACATCACCTCTTACCATGACTGTTATATAACCTGAACCAATCTTCTCATAACCAACCAATTTAACATTAGCTGCTTTAACCATAGCGTCAGCTGCTTCAATTGCGCCAACAAAACCAATAGTTTCTACAAGTCCGAGTGCCTCTCTGGCCATTTATTGCACCTCCTTTCACAAAGATAATATTTTAAAAGCATATTAATCTCTCTTCACTCTCTTTATATATTAAAAAAAACTTTTATTTTACCTTGAGAAAATCTTGCGCTCTTAATGAAATTTTTTGATATTATTTTTATATTTTTTATTTTATGAATATTGAAAATATTTTTACAAAAAAAGAGTGGCAATTTTTTGTCATTTAATGATAAAAAATTGCCATCCTGTTTAATTTCTGTATTCTGAAGGTGATATCCCTTCATATTTTTTGAAAACTTTGCTGAAATAACTTGGCTCACTATAGCCAACCTCTTTTGCTATACTGCAAATATTTATTTCTGTTTTGTTTAATTTTCTTTTAGCTTCTTCCATTCGCAGCCTTGTTATATATTCTTTAAATGTACAGCCCATTTCTTTTTTGAAAAGTCTGCTGAAATAGTGAGTGCTTAAATTTGCAGCCTCGGCAGCTTCACAGAGGCTGATGTCATCAGAATAATTGCTCTGCACATATTTTACACCATCATAAATTATCTTTTCTTTAAATTCTTCTCCCATATTATCTATTTTTTCATTTAACTGTTCTACCAGTAGATTTAACCAGCTTTTCAGCTGATCAGGAGAATTCACTTTTAAAAGCTTTTGTGTATAATCATAATTAAGTGGAGAGATCTCTTTAAACTGGGCTCCTGCTTCTACAGCAGAGCGGGACAGCACTCCCAACAGTTCCAGCATTCTGGATTTAACTATCATGGAATCAAAATTTTCGTCTATCTGCCAGCTGTTAAATAGAGTATTTATAAGCTCAGGAAGTTGTGTGGTTTTCCTGGATTTTAATTTTTCTACCAGCATACATTCTATATCATATGGATAGCGGTATTCTTCATAATATGCATTTTTTATATCTTCCCAGTGAATGGTAGAGCTGTCTCTAGCCAGAAGTGAATTTTTAATTGCCCCCAGTGCTTCATGATATGAGCGGTCCATCATTCTGGGGTCATCATAATAATTTCCGATTCCAATAGTAATTGTAAAATCTGTGTTTTTTATTACTTCCTCACACATATCCTTACCTATTTGCCTCAGCCAACTTTTTATCTGACGTCCATATATTATTTCTTCTCCAAAATAAAGTATTACTATCTTATCACTCGTCATTGGAACAACCATTAATGAGGGATATTTATTTTCAAAATTTTTGAGCACACTGAATACTTCTTTTTTCAGCATCTGCCTTTTCACTTCATCTTCATTTACCGTAAGACGTGCAAATTCATCTATATCTGCAATCATAACAGCTGAAGGAAGATCTTCAATATCAAAAAATTCTGTTCTACTTCTAACTTCTTCTACGGTATCTATATTAAGAAAAACAAGATCAAATACAAAGGACATTTTTATGTAGGGCATAATCATATCCAGCTTATCTTTCATCTCTTTGCGGCGCTGTTCCTCAGCTTTAACTGTTTTAATCTGCTTGATCTGCTTAACTACAACTTCTATAACTTTTTCCGGCTTTACAGGTTTTAAAAGATATTCTTTTATACCCAGCTTTAAAGCCTGCTGTACATATTCAAATTCATCATAAGCAGTCAGAATAACAAATTTTGCATCAGGCAGATCATCTTTAATCATTTTTACTGCTTTTAATCCATTCATTCCCGGCATTTTGATATCCATAAAGATAATATCAGGTTCTGTCTCACGAGCAAGCCTTACTGCTTCACGTCCATTAGCTGCATCAGCAACAATTTTTACATTATTGATATCATCTCTAGCTTCTAAAATAATTCTTAGTGCTTTCCTTTCCAGATATTCATCATCTGCAACAAGTATTTTATACAACTTCAACCCTCCATTACTATAGGCTTTCACCAGGTAGATTGATTTTGACTTCTGTTCCCTTTCCAGGACGGCTTTTTATATCAAGACCATATTTTTCTCCAAAGTAATGCTGCAGTCTTTTGTGAACATTATTAACACCTATTCCCGTTATATGACTTTTTACTTTATCTTTGTTGTTATCATATTGTAATAGATTATTCAAAATATTTTTATCCATACCGGCACCATTATCTTCAACAGTAATAATTATTTTATCTCTTTTTTTCTCTCCTGATATTCGAACAGTTCCAGATTCCTGATCTTTTAATCCATGTATTATTGCGTTTTCCAGAAGAGGCTGTATTGTTAGCAGTGGAATATTAATATTTAAAATATCATCATCTATATCAATAATAAAATTATATTTGTCACCATAACGTTTGCGCTGAATGGTGATATAATCCTGTACACAGCTCAGTTCTTCCTCCAGCTTAACAACTTCTTCTATATTGCGCAAACTGTAGCGGAGAAGATCAGAAAGTGCATAAACAACTTCTTCTGTTTCTCTTGCATTTTCTATCAGCGAAAGACGGGCAATAGAATTAAGCACATTGAAAAGAAAATGCGGATTCACCTGTGACTGAAGGACTTTTAATTCTTTTGTCCGCAAATGCTGTTCTAATTTTCTCCTTGTCCGCGATTCCTCTATTAATTCCTGCTGATAGATATTTACCAGCCCCATTTCAGCAATATAATTTGCAGTAATAGAAAGAAATTCTGTTGCAGCAACAACTCTGCTTCTCGGCAACACTTCTGTTTTTTCAAAAGCTCTTTCCAGTTCATTAAAATCTATATCATAATCCTTTGTTTTTTCCTTAACTCGTGCAAATGTTTTTTCCCGACCATCTTCTTCTAATATTATCTGACCACAGAGTATTGTGCCAATAAATCTGTTTTCAAGAATAATAGGAGCTGCCATATCTATCAGACCTGATTTGCAGACATACGGTTTTGACTGACCTTCCTCTTTGGCTCTGATACCTCCCTGGGCATCTGACATTTTACAGTTCTGAAATCCTTTTTCACAGGAACGAACCGTATTACAGAATGATGTAAACCGGCTGCATTTTGTAACAGGGACTCCATCTCTGTTTACAATAACAGCTGCCAGCCCTGTAGCTTCTGCAAACTTATCCTGAATACTCTGGAGTACATCAATATTAATTATTTCCCGCAAATTATAATCGTAATTAATTTTCGCTCACCTCCTGATCAATATCGGCAGATTTAGAATTAGAGCTGTAATAATTTTCTCTGTCAGATAACTTATCAGCTAAATGAATAGTTTGAGTAGGGAAAGCAAATCTTATTTCAAACTGATCAAATTGTTCTCTCAATTTGAAGTTTATCTTCTGCTGGATATCCATATATATTTTATAATCACTGTCATTTATAAAATAAACAACCTGAAAGACAAGACTAAAATTACCATATTCGTTAAAATGAGCTCTATCAAACTCCGTTTTATCAATATCTTTAATGATAGATTTCACCATTTCCGGTATCTGTTTTAGCTTTTCCAGTGGAGTGTCATAAGTAACACCAAAGCTGAAATTAATTCTCCTCCTCTGCATCCGCTTATAGTTATTTATTCTCGAATTCATAAGGTCGGTATTGGAAATTACCAGCTGTTCTCCACTCAGACTTCTAATCCGCGTGGTTTTAATTCCTATATGCTCTATTGTCCCCTTATAGTCTCCAACAATAATAAAATCCCCTATATCAAATGGTTTATCAAAAAAGATTGTGAAATAATTAAAAATATCTGCCAGAATAGTTTGGGCGGCAAATGCAACTGCAATACCACCAATTCCAAGCCCGGTTATTAAACCTGTTATCTGAATGTTTAAATTGTCAAGTATAAACAGCAGTGCTATAAACCAGATGATTAACTTAACAAAAAATGTTGTGGCACTAAATATTTTCTGCTGTTCTTCACTTGTATCTTTTTTTCGCCAGTATTTTTTTAGAAAAAAAACAGCCAGATCTATTATAATCAAAACTGTTAAAAATACTGATGAAATCATAAGCAAAATATTGATAATATAATTTACTTCACTTTTAATATTAAGCTGAGACAGGCTCATATAAATAAAAATAATATAAACAAGTGCATAAACTCTTTTTTTAATTATTTTCTGAAACAATTCAGCAATCGAAAAAGATATCTTCTCCGTCAGCTGATAGATTTTTGTGAAGAAAAATTTATCAAATATTTTGATAAATATATACCCAAGTATTACCACGGCAGCTGAAGTCAAATAGCTAAATAATGAGTTGTTTAATATAGTTGATCCCAGCCTGAGATTATCCATTATTTTCACCTCTTATATTTTTAAATTAACGGTTTTATCATTCTTCTCTGGACTTTGTTTTTTCTTTTTCTCTGTACATTCTTTCATCTGCCAGATTTATCAGCTGATCAGGACTTAATTTATAATCTTTTTGATAGACAGCTGTTCCTCGGCTTACACTTATCTTATATTCTTTATCATTTTCTGTATTCTCGTTTTTGAGGTTTTTTTCTATCCTTTTCCAAATTTTTTTTGATGATCTGCGGTCAGTTCCAGGCATGACAACAAGAAATTCATCTCCCCCCAGTCTGATGACAGCATCTTTCTGGCGCAAACTTTTCTGTAAAATATTCCCAACCGCTTTCAAAAGTTTATCACCTTCTAAATGACCATATCTGTCATTAATTCTTTTTAAACCATCTACATCCAGAAAAAAGATCACCAGCTCTTCTTCTCTCTCCTCGACAATTTCCATCTGCTTCTGCAGATAATCTATCCCGGCTCTTCTGTTTAAAACTTCTGTTAAAATATCTGTAGAAGCATATTTCTTCAATCTGGCTTCTGTTTTTTTTCTCTCACTAATATCTCTAAAAACTATAACTTTACCAGTAACTTTCCCCCTGCTTTTTATTTTAGAAATAGAAAATTCTATCGGGAATTTATCACCGTTTTTTTTCTTTAAAACAGCCTCTATGTTATTTATCACATCTTCTATACCATTTTTGAAAAAATTTTGACAGTCCCGAACAGCATCATCACTATCAAAATCTTCATTCTGAAATTCAAGGAAAAAAACTTCACTACAAAGCATATTTTCTGCATTATCAAGGTCCCAGCCTGTCAGTTCCTCTCCTTTTGGGTTAATGTATTTTATTTTTCCCTGCTGATCACTGGTGATAACACCTTCACCAATACTGGCCAGAGTAATTCTATATTTTTCTTTTTGAGCTTCAATTTCTATATTTTTTTTATTCAATTTTCGCTGCAGATTCATCATTTCATTGTTTAATCTGCTCATTTTATTGTAAACATCAGAATTAACTCTCTCTTCTTTTTTGTCAGAAATGCGGTCTTTTATAACCTGTCTTATATTATTAACATACTGATTATTTATTTTCATCAGCTCTTCATAATAATTTAGAATACTGTCAAGCTGATTGGAGATTATAAATATTGATTTATTTTCATGTGTTCTGACAGCAGAAATTAAGAAAGTGCTTATTGTACCGTCTATTTTTAAATTTATTTCTCTGCCAAAAATAACCTTACTCACTGTAAGATCTCTTATAAGCTGAAAATACTTTTCCACACTGGCACTGTCAATCAGCTCTACAAATGAATCTCCAAAGTAAATAATATCTTCTTTAAATGTACTAAAAATTTTATCTTTTACTATACCCCGATCATCGAGTATCAAAACAAGACCTTTATCGTCTTTATTTAACACATAGATCACCGGCACTAATGACAGCATCTGCAGCATCTACAGCATATGCATCTGCTCCTATTTTTTTCCAGAGTCCACTGTTGCTGTTAAATAGCCCACCACCAACTATAATCTTTGTCTTATTGGAGCGTTTTTCTCTAACCATATTTATTAATTCAACAATATCATTAATATAAATAGGCATTGTTGCAGAAACTGCCAGAAGGTCAATCTTTTTTTCGGCTGTAATAGCTGTAATCTCTTCCAGTGGGGTATTTGATCCCAAATGAATGGTATCCCAGCCATTTAGTTCAAGCAAATCTGCAACCATCCTGATACCCAGTTCATGGAGTTCATCACCAATACATGTTGTTATACATCTGCATTCTTTATCATCTGCAGTAAATATATATGGATAGAGCTGAGACATAGCAAGCTGAGTTATCGATGTTGCATAGTGTTCTTCTGCAACTGAAATCTTATTGAGCTGCCAGAGGCGTCCTATTTCGTACTGTACAGGCTGAAATATTTTTAAATATATATCTTCAACTGAAGTACCTGCTTCAGCCATCTCTCTTATCTGATTTACAGCTTTTTCTCTTTTCATATTTAAAAGAGAGTTAAGATACTGTTCTGCTTCTTCAAAATAATCTTTATTTTTATCCAGAAAACTTTCTTTATAATTTGACTTATTAATTTCTTCTAATGCTGAATTAAGATATGGCTCTACAATGTCAAATTCTTTTTTAGTTAATTTATCTGCTAAAACTTTTTTCATTGCAGCTATATTTTTTTCCAGCACTTCTTTATCTAAATTATATCCTTCTAAAACCGATTTTAACCAGACAAAATAACGGCTAAATATCTTTTTTTCTTCAATAAAAACTGCCTGTGATAAAAAATCAAGATTATAAGCAATATCTTCTCTAGTTTTATCTATCATTTTTGCTGAATATCTGTTTTTAATCTCAGGCTGAAGTCTGAGCTGTTCTTTCATTATTTCTTCTATAAAGAAATTTTTTTCTGCATCTATTTTATATTTTAAAGATTTCAAAACCATAAAGACACCTCTCCTTCTACATACTATATTAAACATTTTTTTAATTAATCCTTTTTTGTAATGACAAATTTTTATTATTTGTCAATTTATCCATCTTTAAATAAAACACATGATAGAAAAAAACATTAAAATGTTTGCCTATGTAATTATAAAGCTTTAAAAACAAAAAAAGACCCTCTTAATAGGTCTCTATCTGTAAATATATTAATTTTTGGTGGAGGTGGTGGGAGTCGAACCCACGTACTGTATGGCTCACCCAGTAGTTTCTACGAACATAGTCTGATTTTTATTTTCACAGCAGTAGCTCCATCAAACAGGATTTACTGCTGCAAGTCTGTTTATTGTCCTGTCTTCCTACAGACATCAGGAGACAGTTAGTCTGTTTTATATGGCACCTGAGTAAACCCCACAGACAGGGGTCAGTCAGGCGTTAACTGCCTACGCGGCAGCTAAAGTGTAATTATTATCGTTTGCAGAT
>CAZLIW010000041.1:0-10202 GCA_964559325.1 uncultured Halanaerobium sp.
CTTGCAGATTTGGGTGCTGAAGTAATAAAGGTTGAGCCGCCTTTTGGTGATGATACAAGACAGTTTGGTCCATTTGTAGATGAAAAAGAAGGAGATAAAAAACAGAGCGGATATTTTATCAGTATAAATCGCAATAAAAAAAGTACTTCAATTAATTTAAAAACAGAAGAAGGAAAAGAAGTTTTAAGAAAATTATTAAAAAAATCAGATGTTGTTGTAGAAAACTTTCGACCAAATACATTAAAAAAACTTGGATTTTCATTTGAGGAAATGAAAAAAATTAAAGAAGATATAATATATTGTTCAATTTGTGGATTTGGACATGATGCACTGGAAGAATATTCAGGCAAACCAGCTTATGATATGGTAGCTCAGGCATATAGTGGTTTAATGAGTATAACTGGTCCGGAAGGTGGACCTCCATGTAGAGTTGGTTCATCAGTTGGAGATATTGTAGCAGGACATCAGGCAGCTATTGGAATATTAAGTGCTATTCGGCATAGAGAGAGGACAGGTGAAGGTCAGCATATAGATATTTCAATGGTTGATGGTTTAGTTTATATATTAGAAAACGCAATTGCCCGCTACACAATAAATGGTGAAATTCCTGAACCACTGGGAAGTAAACATCCAACAATTGTACCATTCCAGGCATTTGAAACCAAAGATGACTGGATAATTACTCCTATTGGAAATGATAAACTCTGGAAAAAATTCTGTACTGCTCTTAATAGAGAAGAATTAATTAATAACCCTAAATTTAAAACAAATCCTTTGAGAACAGAAAATCAGGATGAATTAATACCTATATTGAAGAAGATTATGAAAACAAAAACTACTGAAGAATGGATAGAAATATTTGAAGAATATGAATTGCCATATTCTCCTTTAAATACAATAGATAAAGTAGTTGAAGATAAAAATCTTAATTATAGAGGAATGATTTCTGAAATAGACCAGCCAGGAGTTGGGAAAGTAAAAGTAGCAGGATCACCATTCCATTTATCCAAAACACCAGGTACTGTTAGAACACATGCACCATCACTTGGAGAACATACAGAAGATGTTCTTGTTAATTTATTGGATTACAGTAAAAAAGAAGTTGACCAGATGAAAGAAGATGGCTCCATAAAGTAAACAATATTTAGAGCAGGAGGTAGTTAAAATCCTCCTGCTTTTTAAAAAAACAAAAATATTTTTTAAAATTATTTATAGATTTATTTTATAAAACAATGGCAAATTCAATTTGACAACAATTTATATATAGGATATAATCTTTTATAGTAATAATTGTGAAATAAAACACATTTAAATAAATGTCAGCATAAATTGGCAATAAACCTGACAGAGAGGATTAATATCTGATCTGGAGGGGGAGTGCTTAAAAGCAGACTAAATTTAAATTATTTTTGGAATATATTTATACTGAGATAATTTTTGCTTTCTCCCCCTGTACATTAATGTACAGGGTTTTTTTTGTCAATAAAGCAGAGGTGAGTATATGACTAAAAAATTAAAAGGAGCATTAATACCGGCGGTAGTAATAATAATCTGGTATACAGGGAGCAGTATGGGCTGGTTTAACAGCTTTATTATACCTCCACCATCCAGAGTTCTAAAAACAGCTTATTATCTGCTGGAAAGAGGACTTTTATTTGAACATCTTCTGGTAAGCTTTTCACGGGTTTTTACAGGATTTATTATAACATTTTTTGCTGCTTTTTTTCTGGCAGTAATACTTGGGTTAAATGATGAGTTAATGGATTATCTTAACCCTATTTTGGAGTTTATAAGACATATACCACCTATTGCTCTTATACCTATTTTAATACTGTGGTTTGGTATTGGAGAGAAATCTAAATTAGCAGTAATTATACTGGCCACATTTTTCCCTATATTTTTTAACACCTTAAGTGGTATCAAAAACTGTGATAGAAAACTGCTTGAGGTAGGAGATAATTTCAATCTGAGTGAAAAAGATAAATTTTTAAAAATAATTTTTCCACAGGCACTTCCATCAATAATAGTCGGTATGCAGATTGGACTTGGCTACAGCTGGAGGTCATTAATTGGAGCAGAATTAATTGCATCTTCATCCGGAATCGGATATATGATAATAGATGCAGAACAGCTTTCTCGGCCGGATATAATACTGGTGGGAGTATTTACAATAGGTATTTTCGGCTATTTAATAGACTATATTTTTATAAAATTAAGCAGCAGATATTTTTCTAAAAGAGGTGAAAAAATTGATAGGAGTGGAGATAAAAAAATTATCTAAAAAGTATAATATAAACAGCAGGAAAATAACTGCTCTGAAGAATATTAATCTTGCTGTTAAAAAAAACAGCTTTACAACTATTGTAGGGAGAAGCGGCTGTGGGAAAACTACTCTGCTCAGGCTGATTTGTGGTCTGGAAACAGCTGACAGTGGCTTAATTAAGCTCAATTTTTATAACAGGGAAAATGGTGATTTAAACTGCAGTTTCAACTGCAGTAACAGCAGTTCTGAGAACATAGATCTGATAAAAGAGAGAGTGAGTATGGTTTTTCAGGAGCCGCGTTTACTGCCCTGGCTTAATGTTGAAGAAAATATTGCTTTTTCCATACAGAAGAAAAAAAATGGAGAAAGTCAGAAAAACAGTGTGGACAAATATTTAAAAATGCTGGGACTGGAAAAATTTCGCCATGCCTATCCAGCCCAGATATCCGGAGGAATGGCTCAGCGGGTAGCACTGGTGAGGACACTGGCATATGAGGCAGATCTGATATTGATGGACGAACCACTGGGTGCACTGGATGCATTTAACAGAAGACAGCTGCAGAAAGAGCTGATCAATATCTATGATAGGTTCAACAAAACAATAATATTTGTAACACATGATGTAGAAGAAGCAATCTATCTGGGCCAGGAAGTGATTATTATGGATAAAGGAGAGATAATAGATAAGGTAGATGTGGATATTCCCTACAGTAGAAAACAGAATTCTCAAAAGCTGTTTTCACTCAAAGAGGAAATATTGAACCGTCTGACGGCCTGATTTTTTAGCTGATAAATCTTTTTTATCGAATTAATTCTTTGCCTGAATCAAAGATTTAAATGAAATCTTTTTTTAGTGCTTTTAATAAATATTGATTTTTAATATTTTCAATAAATAGAGAGAAGATTAAATTTTTATAAATAAAAAAATTAAAAGGAAGTGGAAAAATGTTAAAAAAAAGTATTTCATTATTAATGCTGGTCATTATGGTGCTGGGTTTTTCTTTAGGTGCTGCTGGAGAAGAAGTTGAAGAAATCAATATTTCCTATGTTAAATTACCGCTTAATATCCCATCAATAGTAGAGAAAAAAGAGAAGATGTTCGAAAAAGAATTTGCTGAAGATGGAATAGAAGTTAACTTTCCGGAAATTACTCAGGGTTCAAAGATGACCCAGGCAGTGGCAGCAGGATCACTTGATTTTTGTAATGCCCTTGGAGGAACATCGATTATACTTGCTGCTGCAAATGGAGTAGATATAAAGATGATAGGAGTTTACAGCAGAGCACCAAAAGCATTTACCATTATGACAAAAGATGAGAATATAAAGAGTGCAGCAGATTTGAAAGGCAAAAAAATTGTCGGTCCCAAAGGAACAATACTTCATCAGCTGCTGCTGGCAGCCCTGGTGGAAAATGATCTCAGTTTAAAAGATGTGGACTTTATAAATTTAGGTATTGCTAAAGGAATCTCCGCTCTCCATGCAGGAAGTGCAGATGCTGCACTAGTTGCCGGGCCAGCCGTAACTAAAGCAATGGAAGGTGGGGCCAGAATTATTCAGGATGGAGAAGGACTGCTGGATGCAACAATAGTAATAGGGGTAAGAGGTGAATTTCTGCGCAGACATCCTGATCTTGTAGATAGATATCTGAAAGTACATCAGAATAGCCTTCAATTTATGGAAGAAAATCCGAAAAAAACAATAAAAATAGCTGCAGAAGAAACAAAAATAGCAGAAGAAGATGTAGAAAAAATGTACGGCTGGTATAATTTTAATCCAGAAATAACAGAATCAGATATAGAGGAACTGAAGAAAACACAGGATTTTCTATATGATAATGATATGCTGATGGAAAAAATAGAAATAGAAAGTTTAATAGCAGAGTAATTCACCAATTGACTGTATATCCAGCTGATGTTAAAATTGTATTTAGTGAATCTCTCCAATCAAATCACAGATTTAGGTGGAGTTTTCTTGAGACATTTTAGATAAAATTACATATCTAAAAAATAAAAGTTCAAATTGGAGGTGCGGCTGGTGGAATATATCTGCAGCAGATGTAATAAAACAGAAGATATAACAACACATAAACCTGTGTGTGAGTGTGGAGGATTATGGAAGCTGAATTACAAAGGTAAAAAATTTTCAAATAAGATGATAGAAAAAGGTCACTGGAATATGATGAGGTACAAAAACTTTATTCCGATTGATTCAGAAATCTGGGAAGAAATAAGCCTTGGTGAAGGTATGACACCGATAGTAAGGCTTAATAAAAATCTTCTGCTGAAAATGGATTATCTGATGCCCACACTTTCTTTTAAAGACAGGGGTGCTGCTGTACTGATAGCCCACTGCAGGGATATTGGGGTAAAATCAGTAGTCCAGGACAGCAGTGGAAATGCAGGTAACAGTATTGCTGCTTACTCTGCCAGAGCAGGAATTGAATGTGAAATATTTGTTCCTGAAGGAACTTCAGAGAAAAAAATTGAGATGATAAAATCTCATAAAGCAGAAGTAACCACTGTACCGGGAAGCAGAGATCACTGTGCTGAAGTCTGCCGAAAAAAAGTTAGGACAGAAGGAAAATATTATGCCAGCCATGTATATAATCCTTTTTTCTATGAAGGAACAAAAACTTATATTTATGAAATATATGAAGAGCTTAAATATATACCTAAAAATATATATGTTCCACTGGGTAATGGAACCCTGTTTATTGGTATAGTAAAAGGGCTTGAAGACCTGCTTGAAGCTGGATTAATAGAGAAAATGCCGCAGATAATAGCAGTACAGAGCGAAAACTGTGCTCCGATTGCTGAAGCGGTACAAAAGGTAGCTAAAACTCCAGCTGAAATCAGTCCAGCTAAAACTCTGGCCGAAGGAATAGCAATAGGCAAACCGAAACGTGGGCCAGAAATACTTGACTATATCTACAAATATGGTATTGATGTAATAACAGCACCGGAAAATAAAATATTACAGGCAAAAGCTGAGCTGGCAGCAGAAGGAATTTATATTGAAGATACAACTGCAGCCACTTATGCCGCTTATTTAAAATACAGTCAGAGCAGAGAAGATGATACAGAATCACTGCTTCCGATGTGTGGAGCAGGACTGAAGAAATAAATTAAAATACTGCTGATAATCATCTTCAAAAATACTGTCTTTTTGGTAGACAAAATTGAACTCTCTCCATACATCAAAATCTATAATATCTATCTGGGCAAGAACCCCTTTTTTTAGTTCGTTTTCAGCTGCTGCTTTGTAGAGAAAACTTATTCCTCTACCGCCGGCAACCAGTTTTTTAATAGCATTCATATTACCTATTTCTACAGTGCTTTTAAAACTATTTTTGCTGAGGTTGTTTTTGTAAAGTATCTGTTCCAGTATATCCCGGGTACCGGAACCATTTTCCCTCAAAATGAGCCGGGAATTAAGCAGGTCCTCCAGCCTGACTTTTCGATCACATAATTCTGATTCTGGAGAACAGACTCCAATAAATTCCTCTCTGCTGAAAATCTGGTGTCCAAACTTAGATTTGTCAAAAAATCCTTCCAGAACTGCAAAATTTATTTCTCCTTTTTTTAACCTATCTATTAGAACCTGTGTATTTTGAACCAGCATATCAAATCTTAAGCGGGGATAGTTTTCAAATATTTCAAGCAGTATATCAGGCATAACAAATTCACCGATCGATAGAGTAGCGCCAAATTTTACTTGTTTTATCCTGTCATTTTCTGACAGGGCTTTTTTTATTTCACTGCTGTCTGCTGCCATTCTTTCTGCATATTTAAAGAGTTTTTGACCTGCCTCAGTAATAATCAGCTTTTTTCCACTGTAATTAAAAAGTTTTACACCATAATATTTTTCCAGATGTTTAATATGCTGTGAAACAGCAGGCTGAGTTATATTTAATTCAGCAGCTGTCTTAGTATAGTTTTTTATTCTGCAGAGCTGCAGAAATGTTCTGTGTCTGTAGTCTATCATTATATTCCCCCCTCATAGTAAAAACCAGCGATATCCTATCATTATCTGTTTATATTTTATGATAATTATCATATTTTGTTCGATGTTATAGAATTTATCGGTAGAAAACCAGCCAGGCTTGTCCTCTGGATGAATGCTGATAATTTTTATCAGTTAAGCCCACAAAAAAACAAATTTACAAAATATCAGCAGGTTTAACTTTTTGATATTTCATTTAAGTTAAGAAGTTATGTCAGTTATAAATAATATTTATTGATTTATAATAATATATAATTTTATTTTATCTTCTCTATAATATAAAATCAATGGTGAAATCATAAAATATATTTGGAGGAGATACAAACATGAACGATACAGCAGATTATCTGGCAGGAATTATACTAACAGTTTTACTGGCTTTAACTGCAGAAATGGTGAGTAGTTTAATACCCGAACATCTTATAAGTGCAGGAGTTTTTGCACTAATTTTAGGAATGTTTTTAAATCCGATTGTCAGAAAAACTTCAGTTTTTGATAAAGGGATAAGGTTTGCAGCAAAGAAAATTTTAAAAACGGCCATAGTAATTATGGGGCTTACTCTCAGCTTTTCTCAGGTTGTTTCTACCGGTGCTTATTCTCTAATAGTAATGACATTTACTTTGCTGACAGCTTTCGGTGGAGGTTATCTATTTGGAAAGTTGTTTAATATGAACTGGAAGCTTTCCAGCCTTATATCTGCCGGGACAGGTATATGTGGTGCTTCTGCAGTTGCAGCAATTGCCCCAACAATTGAAGCAAAAAATAGTGATATAGCATATGCAATTTCTGCGACATTTATTTTCGATGTACTGATGGTGGTTTTATTTCCACTGGCAGGGAGATATCTAGGTATGAGTGATCTCGGATTTGGACTCTGGGCAGGTACAGCTGTAAATGATACTTCATCAGTAGTTGCAGCAGGATATGCATTCTCCGATACAGCAGGTGCTTTTGCTGTGATAGTTAAGCTGACGCGTACTTTATCTATTGTTCCGGTTGTTCTCATATTTTCTCTCATCAGTGCTAAAGAAAATAGAAAGAAAGACAGCAGCTTTTCAGCCGGCAGAAAAAAGGTTGATATAAAAAATATTTTTCCCTTCTTTATACTGATATTTCTGCTGATGGTCGCCGTTAAGAGCACAGGTATTGTTTCACCTGAGCTGAGTGGAAGCCTGGCTGATATTTCAAAGTTTATGATGGTGGTGGCCCTGGGAGCAATTGGTCTGACAACAAATTTTAGAGAAGTATCTGCTTCTGGCATAAAACCACTGTTTCATGGCTTTATAATTTCCTCTTTAGTAGTAATAGTTTCTTTTACAGTCCAGTTATTTATTGGACAGATTTAAATTAGATTTCAAAAACAGCAGTATTTTGGATAATTAATAGCAGGACAAAGGTGGTTTATAAAGAAATAATTATAAAGGATATAATTTAGTAAACCTCTCCAACTAAATTACAGATTTAAATGGAGTTTTCTTTGGTAGGGTTTTGAGAAAAAGGAAAGTCTTAACTTGCAATGTTAAATTAAACCAATTTTAAACTAAAAAATTGCTGTAGAAAAAAGAAAGGGGAAATATATGAATAAAAGACGACTTAAAAGAAGACTGATCTATGTGCTGATACTTTTGCTGACAGCAGGGGCAATTTTTTCCGCAAATTATTATTATGGAAATAATATTGCTAAAAATTTGAGAACCGAGATAGAAGAAACTGCTGAGGAAAATAATTATCAGGTTGACACAGTAGAAATTACTGCCAATCCTCTGCTCAGAGAAATCAATATAGGAAAGCTTAATTTAATTAAAGCAGATAGGGGTAATGTAGAGCTTGATAATATCAAAGTCACCACAAGCTGGCAGCAGATATTATATTATATAAAAAATGAAAATTTTGATTTAAACAAAGATTTTACGGCTGTTATAGATAGATTCTATTTTGCCAATATACGGGAGAGCTTTCAGCTGACTGCAGAAAATATTAAAGCTGATTTTGAAGGTGAATTTGCTCCAGAGTATTTTACTGATGTGGAACAATTTTTAGCTCATGATCAGAATTTTAATCTAACAGCAGACAGGATGAAATATGATTTTCCCTACTACAGAAGTTATGGACTTGTAAAAGAGAACTGGGAGGATATCTCCACTTTTAATAATTTTAAAGTGGACTACAGCTTTGACTCAAAAACTAAAATTATGGATATAAATCAGATGCAGCTCAAAAATCAATTTCTTGATTTTGCGGGCAGCCTGCATGGAAAATTAATTAAACTGCAGAATAAAAACACCGTAATTTTTGAAAGCTTAAAAACAGATTATGACCTTAAATTAAATGGAGAAAATTTAATGATCAATGAAAATCCAATTTATAGAGATTTCAAATTCAGCACACTGACATCAACAGGTGAATTTGATATCTTTCTTGAAGACAGAGATTATATAACATATCGGCCCAACAGCTTTGATTTTACAGCAGAGCTTACAGGCTTTTATTTAACTTTAACAGATGAAATGAGGGAAGAGCTGAAGGAAAATACATTTGGAATTTTCGGCAGCAGTGAGGACTTTGCCTTCCGCATAGACAGCCTGCTTTATGAACAGGATTATAATTATCCAGAAGGAAATACTTCTTCAAAACTTATGTCACCACTTGTTGAGGCAGAATTAAATGCAGAATACACATATCGGGGTCAGGAGCCTCATCTTAATAATGGAATACTTAAATTTAAGCCTTTAACAGATAAGGCATCAGGTATAGTTAATATACTGGAAATGCTGTATGGGAAAAAACTCACCAGAGATAAAGATGGCTATATAACCATAGAAGTATGGGGAGATATGGGTAATCTCCAGTTTAAATAATATTAAAAAAACTCTGAAAATAAAAAATAAATATTTATCTGCTCTATAGTTTGACAGGCCGAGTTATATTTGTTATTCTATTTAGCAGCTGAGGATTGGGATATAATATTCCCGATTATTATCAGTATCGTTTTTCTGCTGATAATTTTTTGAAAGATAAGGTTTAAGATATGTTTAACAATTTACATGTCTTAAACCTTTTTTAATTGTGGCGGTAGATTTTCTTCTAAAATGAGAAAGAGGTGGATATGGTTGAAAATAAAAGTAAAAGATCTATATAAAATTTTTGGTAAAAACCAGCAGAAGTCACTTTCAATGCTGGAAGAAGGATTATCTAAAGATGAAATACTTGCCAGGACAGGAGATACAGTTGGTATCAAAAATGCAGGTTTTGATGTAAAAGAAGGAGAAATATTTGTCATAATGGGGCTTTCCGGAAGTGGTAAATCTACTCTTATACGCTGTTTAAATAGATTGGTAGAACCTACCAAAGGAGAAATAGAAATAGATGGGACAGACATAATGTCCCTTAATAAAAATGAGCTGAGGGAGTTTAGAAAAGAAAAAACAGCCATGGTGTTTCAGAATTTTGCCCTTTTCCCCTATAGAACAGTTCAGGAAAATGCAGAATTTGGCCTGGAAGTTCAGGGGGTAGAAAAGAAAGAAAGGCAGAAAAAAGCAAAAAAAGCTTTAAAACAGGTTGGGCTGGAAGGATGGGAAGATCAGAAACCTGATCAGCTGAGTGGAGGTATGCAGCAGAGGGTCGGACTTGCCAGAGCACTGGCAGTTGATACAGATATACTGCTGATGGATGAACCATTTAGTGCACTGGATCCACTTATTAAAAAAGAGATGCAGGATAAACTGCTGGATCTCTATGAACATATAGATAAGACAATAGTATTTATAACACATGATCTGGACGAAGCCCTTAAACTTGGCGACAGAATAGCTATTATGAAAGATGGAGAAATAGTTCAGATCGGAAATCATGAAGAAATTCTAACAGAAGCTGAAAATGATTATGTTGAAGAATTTGTTCAGGATGTAAATAGGTCACGTGTTCTGTGTGCAGAAGA
>CAZLIW010000042.1:0-9990 GCA_964559325.1 uncultured Halanaerobium sp.
TAGCTGAAAATTATCATCAAAAATATAATCTTCAGCAGCACAGAGAATATAAAGATTATTTTTTAGCTAATTACAGTATGGAAGAATTTATAAATTCTACTGCGGCAGCAAGGGTAAATGGATATCTGGCAGATAGAGGTACTAAAGAACAGCTGCTGGAAGAAATTACAGCACTTGGTCTAAGTGAAAAACTGAGTATTCAGCTGCTTAAAGATTATGATGTAAATGCAGAAGAAATTAACTCCTGCCTGATTTCGGCTTCAGCAGCAGGTAGTGGCAGCAGCCAGAATGAATCTGAGTCTGAGTATAACATCGGCACAAATGATAAGGAGGAACTAATGAGCAAACTAACATCTCTTCAGTATAAAGTAACACAGGAAAATGGCACAGAAAGGGCTTTTGATAATGAGTACTGGGATAATAAGAAAGCGGGAATTTATGTTGATGTAGTTTCCGGGGAACCACTTTTCAGTTCGACTGATAAATATGATTCGGGCAGTGGCTGGCCCAGTTTTGTAAGTCCTATAGAAGAAGAAAATGTTTTGGAAGTGGAAGATGATTCCCTATGGATGAAGAGAACAGAGGTAAGAAGCAGAAGTGCTGACTCACATTTAGGACATGTCTTTGATGATGGCCCGGATCCAACAGGGATGCGCTACTGTATAAACTCAGCTGCCCTGCGTTTTATACCAGTAGATGAGATGGAAGAAGAAGGATATGGCGATTATCTTTATCTCTTTGAGGAAAAATAGAATATAAATAATTAATTGTTTTAAACTTTCTCAACAAATAAAAACTGGATTTGAGAAAGATCTTTTAACACCTTTTTAAAATAATATAAGATAAATAATAGAAGACAAATAATATAAGACAAATAAATAATATCTTATTAACAATTATGCTCTCCTTTTTGATAAATAGATCTGCAGGATTAGATCTATCTATTTTAGGGAGAGCATATTTTTATAAGTATTTTTTTAAAGCTGTCAAAATTAAAGCACTGCAGCGGCTGATAAAAATAATATCCAGTACAATGCTGATTTAATCCTCTTCATCAGATTCAAATTTTTTACTGTCCAGTTTTTCTAATATTTCTGGCACTTTATCGATTATTTTTTCTAGAGAATGTTTTGTTTTAACTGGCAGCATTTCTACATGATCACCTTTAATAACAAGTACTGCATCAGGACTTATCCTGCATCCAAGACCACCACCACTTCCACTGGCATTTTTTTCACTTTCCTCACCAAAACCACCGCCAAGACCAAATGAAGCAGTTATAATGGGAATCAAAGTAATATTCTCCAATTTGATCGGTTCACCAATTACAGTTTCTGTTTTCAAAAAATGGTCCAGCTTGTCATACATGTTTTCCAGTACACTTTTACCGTCACTCATGATTGGGCACCTCCTTTTTTAGCTGATTTTTTATATAAATAAAGTTTCCACAATATCTTAATGGTTTTTTTAGAAAAAATAAAAACTAAAAGATTAAAAATAACTGCCGTCGGGATTATTCTACCGGATATTTTGCCATCTGTCTTCAAATATTCTTCAGGCCAGGAGATAGAGATATTAACTGGTAGATTTGGATAATGATTGATTAGAGTGTAATAGACAGCCAGTAAAATGCCATTATAATATGGGTCAGAAAAAGAGCCTGTTAAATTAAAGTTGAACTCAGCTGGTTTTAATTTTTTTAAAAATTTAATCAAAAAAGAAAAAATATGATCCATATTTGATTTAGTTATAATTTGCCGGGGAAAACTGAAATGCCAAATTTTTTTATACCAAATATTTTCACTGCTTTTACACTTATCATCTTTTTTAACATCACTTTTTTGTTTTTCAACTGATAACCTGTCATTATTTTGTGGTTTGCTTTTTATTTCTCTACTGTAATTAAAAATAGATAAGAAGAGCTTTTGATTTTTTTGGAAATAATGCAGCTTAAAATTTATAAATAAGATAGTAAGATTTAGCTGTAAAGCAAAAGTATTGTGATAGGAGAATTTAAATTGATAGCAGTAGGGAAGAGAGAGAATTGTTATTATAATAATAACTAAAAGAAGCAGTACTGATAAAAAAAAGGTTAATATCATTTTTATCCCCCTTCAAAGAGGTACTTACATATTCAGCCTTTATATTATAAATGCAGATTTACGGGATTCTTATTTTATTTATATCTGGATGTAATTTGGTAGGAGAGATTTATACTGTAATAATTCATTATTATTTTAAAAAATCCTCTTTTACTGCTGATAATATTTCTATTAAATTTAATAAAATCATATTTTCAGTATAATATTAAAGATTTTGATTATAAAGTTAAATTGTGGTTTTTTAATTTATCAAAAATGGTAAAAAAACTCCCTCTAAATTTATATGTTTAATTTAGGGGGAGCTTTATATTAAATAATATTTTCAAACAATGTACTTAAATTTTGACAGCTTATCAATGTCTGTATTACTTAATTATTTGGCAATTATCAGTATGTTAAAATTAAATTACTCCCTGATCAAGCATTGCATCTGCTACCTTCAAAAATGAAGCAATATTTGCACCTGCAGTAAGATTGCCTTCCATATCATATTTAGCAGCAATTTCAGTAATATGATGATAGATATTTACCATAATCTGCTGCAGCTTTTTATCAACTTCTTCAAAAGTCCAGCTGGCAAACATGGCATTCTGTGTCATTTCAAGTGCTGAAGTGGCTACACCACCGGCATTGGCTGCTTTACCAGGAATATATAGTACATCATTATTCTGGATAACATCTATTGCTTTAGGTGTAAGAGGCATATTAGATCCTTCTGCCACCATCATAACACCATTTTCTACCAGTTTTTTTGCTGATTTTTCATCTATTTCATTCTGTGTTGCACAGGGAAGTGCTATATCACAGGGGATAGTCCAGATATCAGCACATCTGTCCAGCCTTTTTGCTTCAGGTGTTTCTTCCAGATATTCTCCAATTCTGCTGGAATGAGATTTTTTAATTTCTTTTACTGTTTTTAAATCTATACCATCTTCATCATAAACACAGCAGTTAGAATCACTCATAGCAACAACTTCTGCTCCAAACTCTTTGGCTTTTTCGCAGGCGTGTAGTGCTACATTTCCAGAGCCGGAAATAAGAACTTTTTTTCCTTCTAAACTCTCATTATTGTCTTTTAACATTTCATTTAATATGTAAATCAAACCATAACCGGTTGATTCTGTTCTGACAAGGCTGCCATTCCAACCCAGTCCTTTACCAGTAAGTATACCTGCCTCATATCTTTTTTTCATTCTTTTGTACTGACCAAAAAGATAACCGATTTCTTTAGCACCCACTCCGATATCACCGGCAGGAATATCTGTTTTGTCTCCTATATGGTGAGATAATTCTGTCATAAAGCTCTGGCAAAATCTCATTATCTCTCCATCTGATTTATCCTTGGGATTAAAATCACTGCCTCCCTTACCTCCACCAATAGGTCTACCGGTGAGAGCATTTTTGAAAATCTGTTCAAATCCGAGAAACTTAATAATCCCAGAATAAACAGTGGGGTGAAACCTCAATCCACCTTTATATGGGCCAAGGGCACTGTTAAACTGCACTCTGTAGCCCCTGTTTACACGAACTTTCCCCTCATCATCCACCCAGGGAACTCTAAATAATATCTGTCTTTCCGGTTCAACAAGTCTCTCTAAAATTCCATTTTCCTCATATTCAGGATGTTTTTTCAGTACAGGTTCAAGAGAAAGAAGTACTTCTTCAACAGCCTGATGAAATTCTGGTTCACCCGGATTTCTCTTTTTTACTGTTTCAAAAACTCTGCCTGTATAGCCATCCATACTGTTTACACTACTCATAATGCTCACTCCTATTTATTAAATTTAAAATCAAAAAATGCTGTTTCCAGCAAAAAAAATTTCTCCTAAATTATATACTATTATATTTTGCAGAAGAATTCAATGAAAAAAGAATATTTTTTTGCGAAAAATAGTAATAAATTGCTTTTAAACTTCATTTTATTTTTATTTTAATCATTTTTAGGCAGATAATATTAAAATATCTATATTTTTTTGTTATTTTTCCACTTTATTGATATATTTGTGCTGAAAAAATAAAGAATTTTAGATTTAATTTTTATTTTTTTGATTGTGTAAAATATAAATATGTTAAAGTTCGGTACTGGATCTGAAAATATAAAGTAGTAGTGATCATTTAGTAAAAGTATAATTTAAAAAATAGAAAAGTTACCGAGAAGCAATAATTTTTTTTTAACATTTAAAAGTTGAGTATAATGTGGTATAATTTTCAACAAATATTTAAAGTATTGAACAATCCTGTCATTTATATAAAACTGACAGGAAAATCTAAGGAGGTAGTAGTGAGAATGAAAAAAGTTTATAAGGGAATGCGTATGCTGGATGTAGAGAATGGAAGAGTAGTGGAAGATGCGGTAATTGTTGTGGAAGATGGAATTTTTGCAGCTGTAGGAGGTGCAGATACTAAAATTCCAGAGGATGCAGAAGTTAATGATTTAAATGGAAAAACAGTTCTGCCTGGACTTGTTGATGCCCATATACATGCACTGCTGGATGCTTCGGCAAATCCGACCAGCTCTGCTGTGGCAGATTCAAAGTCACTTCTAACATTAAAAGGAGCCGAACATCTAAAAAAGATCCTTGCTGCTGGAATTGTTGCAGTAAGAGATTTGGGAGGAATTGATTTTCTCGATCTCGGTTTAAGAGATGCAGTAAACAGTGGTTTAATTTTGGGTCCGAGAATGCAGGTGGCAGGAAAAGTAATCACCATGACAGGTGGACACGGCCATGATATGGGCAGAGAGGTAGATGGACCTGCTGAATGCAGAAAAGCTGCCAGAGAACAGCTTAAAATGGGTGTAGATTTGATAAAGGTAATGGCAACAGGTGGTGTTATGACAAAAGGAGTAGAACCGGGTTCACCACAGCTGACTGAAGAAGAACTGAGAGCAGCTATAGAAGAGGCTCATAAAGCAGGGCGTAAAACTGCCACACATGCTCAGGGGACTGAAGGGATAAAAAATGCCATTAGAGCGGGAATAGATTCTATAGAACACGGATTTTTCCTGGATGATGAGGCAGTAGAACTGATGATAAATAATGATGTTTATATGGTGGCAACACTGGCTGCACCTTACTGGATAGTGGAAAATGGTGTAGAAGCAGGAATTCCAGAATATGCAGTAGAAAAAGCAGAGAGAACAATGGAAGCTCACAAAAAAAGCTTTCAGAAAGCATATAATGCAGGTGTAAAAATAGCGATGGGTACAGATGCCGGTACACCATTTAATCTGCACGGCAAAAATTCATATGAACTGAAGATGATGGTTGAAGCCGGGCTTTCTCCCATGGAGGCAGTTAGAGTTTCTACAATGGGTGGAGCAGAGCTGATGGGGATAGATGACATAATAGGTTCTATAACTGTCGGTAAAGAAGCCGATATGCTGGTTGTAAACGGTAGACCTGATGAAAATATTGAAGATATATTTGAACTTGATGCAGTTTATCTTAAAGGCAAAAAAGTAATGACAGACTGTGGTTTGAGTTAGGATAAGTATTTGAAAAAATGTGAGTTCAAGAAAAAATCTGTTAAAGTCTGCAGTCTGAGCTGAGCAGGGGGGGAGTTAAATTAAACTTAAATCTGATGTTTATTTAAAATCTGTATTTGCTGAAGAAAAGGATGGGAAATATCCGATAACAAGAATAAGGGAATGGTCAGACAGAGGAGATCCTCTGGAAGTTGTAATACCAGATTTAAAAAATGCAAAAATAAGAAGTGGCAAAACAGTCTGGGAGAGATTTGCTGATTTTTTCCCTTTTGAAGCTATTGATACATATTATTCTTTGGGAGAAGGCAATACTTCTCTTATTAAAGCCGGCAGTACACTTAAAGATTACTGTGGATCAGATAATATTTTTTTAAAAAATGAAACACAGAATCCAACCTGGAGTTTTAAAGACAGGGGTACTTTTACCTGTATCTGTTTTGCAAAAACGCTTAATGAATCAGTAACTGCGACAATATCGACCGGAAACATGGGCAATTCCACTGCTGCATACGGCAGCAGGGCCGGCCTCAAAACATCGGTTTTTCTGCCCCACTATACACCGGAAGAAAAGATTTCAGCGATTGGAATACATGGTGCAGAGATTTTCAAAATAAAAACCGACAATTATTCTTATATGAAAAAAAAGATACTTAATAGATCGGAAGAATTGGGGTTGAGGGTTGTTTCCGGAAATGGACCGATTCGAGTGGAAGGATATAAATCAACCGCTTTTGAACTATTTGAGCAGACAGGTGGTAATTTGCCTGATTATATTGCTGTACCAACTTCTGCCTGTGGCCATATAAGGGGAATATTTAAAGGGTTCAGGGAATTAAAGGAAGCCTCTATTATAGAAAAGCTGCCTAAAATGATAGTTGTGCAGTCGAAAAATATTAATCCTATAGCTGCCGCTGTAAAACAGGGTAGGGAAGATATTATTCCAGCATTAAATAAAACAAGTATTGCCGAAGCAATAACCACTGGCACACCTTATGGCGGCAGGGAGATTATAGATAAAATATATAAATATGGCTGGCTGGCTGAAGATATCAGCGAGAAGGAGATAGCTAGAGCCCAGAAAACTACTGCAGAAGATGGCCTTTTTGTTGAGGCTGCTTCTGCCACCACAGCTGCTGCAGTAAAACAGCTGATAGAAAAGGGTGAAATTAAAGAAAGTGAAAAGGTGCTGCTTATGTTAACTGGAGCCGGGCTGAAGGATCTTGAAGCTGTTAAAGATTACACGTATAATATAAATAGAGTTGATCTGGATAATATTGAGGAGTGGATGAAGGCTGATGAATGATAAAGAAAATATCGGTGGGCGTGCATATAAAAACGGTGTGCGCCTTATGGACAGCAGAAGATCTGTTAAGGCATTTTATGATCAGGATGATAATCTGCAGATAAGTATTTCTACGGTCAAACAGAATGATTATTTTAAATATCTTAAAAAGATACCTATTTTAAGGGGGATTGCTGCCCTGTTTTTTGCTCTGCGTGAATTTTTAAAAGAAGTATTTAAAGAGCCAAAAAAATACTGGTTTGTTTTTCTCATTCTGGCAGCAGATATTGCTTTCTTTACTATTCCTGAATCTGCCGGAGAAGGATTTAGAGAAATTTTCTTTTTAATCTATTTTTCAATTCCTCTAATTTTGATTCTTTTATTTAAAAATACTGTATCTGAAGTTCTCAAATTTCATGGAGCAGAACATAAAGCTGTAAATTATTATGAAAATGGGACAGAGGGAGAGATAGCTGATTATTCTCGAATCCACAAAAGGTGTGGAAGCAATATTGTGTTTTATTATCTGCTGATTACATTTATATCAGGATTTTTCAATATTGGAATTAACTTTTTTATCCAGGAAATTTTATTTTTGGGAATAGCGTATGAAATTATGAAGTTAACTCCAGAGAAGCTGCTTTTTATACCTTCTTTTTTTCAGAGGATTTTTGCACGGGAACCGGAAGAAAAGCAGATTAAGGCTGCAGAGGCAGCACTCAGAGTTTTAACGTTAGAAAGAAGGTGAGGAAATGAAAGATATCGATTATTTAAAACTTTTGGCGACTAAATTTCCCAATATTCCTTCTGTAAGCACAGAGATTATAAATTTAAAGGCAATACTGAATTTACCTAAAAGTACCGAACATTTTTTAACAGATCTGCATGGAGAGCATGAGGCATTTCAGCATATGCTTAGAACTGCATCTGGATTAATAAAATTTAAAATTGACGGTATTTTTGCAGATGAACTTAATAAATCAGAAAGAGAAGAACTGGCAGCTTTGATTTTTTATCCAGAAGAGAAGCTTGACAGTCTTAATGAAAAAGGCAGGCTGAGTCACGGTTGGTATAGAAATTCACTTAATAGAATAATTAAACTCTGCCGGGAAGTTTCTTCAATATATACCCGTTCTAAAGTTAGAAAAGCTCTACCGGAAGAATTTGCATATATACTTGAAGAACTGCTGCATTTGACAGAAGATGATCAGAATAAAAAGGAATATCATGACCAGATTATTTCTACAATTATCAATATTGGTCAGGCAGAAAATTTTATTGAGTCACTTTCAGAACTTATTCAGACATTTACTGTTGATACTCTGCATATAATAGGTGATATATTTGACCGGGGTCCTGATCCCCACATGATTTTAGAAGAGTTGAAGGCACATCACAACTGTGATATCCAGTGGGGAAATCACGATATTCTCTGGATGGGAGCCGGTCTGGGGCAGAAGGCTCTGGTGGCAACTGCTGTCAGAATTTCTCTGAGATATGGAAATTTGGAACTTCTCGAAGAAGGTTATGGAATTAATATGCGGCCACTGGCAAGACTTGCTATGAATGTTTACGGTGAAGATATTTATGAGGATTTTCATCCGAAACTTATCGATCGAGAGTTAGAAAAAAAGGAAGAAGCTGTTACATCTCAGATGCAGAAAGCTGCTGCAGTAATACAGTTTAAACTTGAGGGTAATTTAATCAAAAAAAGAACTGAGTTCAATATGAACGAAGCTTTATATTTAGATAAGATAGATTACCAAAAAGGTGTAATTACTTTAGAGGGGGAAGAATATAAACTTACAGACAGCAGTTTTCCAACAATAGATCCTGAAAATCCATATGAGCTTAATCAGGAAGAAAAAAGGGTAATAGATCAATTAAGTAATTCATTCAAAAATAATGATAAATTACAGGAAGATATACGGTTTTTATTTAATAATGGAAGCATGTATCTTAAATATAATGGAAATTTGCTTTATCACGGCTGTGTACCATTAACAGATAGTGGTGATTTTGCTCCTCTAAAAATAGAGGGCGAAAAATATAGTGGTAAAGATTTGATGGACTTTTTTGATGATATAGTCCGCAGAAGTTATTCATATAAATATGAAGAAAAAGATTACAGGGACTGGCTGTGGTATTTGTGGCGCGGAGAATTTTCTCCACTTTTTGGGAAAGATAAAATGACAACTTTCTGCCGTTATTTTACTGATGATAGTTTTCTTTACAGAGAAAAAGAAAATCCTTACTACAGGTTGAGGAAAAATGAAGATATCTGTAATATGATATTAGCTGATTTTGGACTTGATCCAGAAACAGGTCATATAATTAATGGTCATACACCTGTCAAAGAAAAACAGGGAGAGAGTCCAATAAAAGGTCGAGGAAAACTTCTTGTAATAGATGGAGGTATTTCGGCAGCCTATCAGAAGAAGACGGGGATAGCCGGTTACACTCTTATTTATAATTCATATGAGATGAGGATAATATCTCATCAACCATTTATTTCTAAAGAAAGAGTAATTGATGGACAGGGTAGTAATGTTTCTTCTATAAGGGTGGTGGAATTTGCAGGCAGACAGAAAATTGAGGATACAGATATAGGTAGAAATTTAAAATCTGACATAGATGATTTAATGGATCTTTTCGAGGCATATAACAAGGGGATCCTTAAAGAAAAATATAATTAAAAACCTCTTTTTTGTCCTTCCCAGGGAGGTTTTTTTCCGGATCTGTATTCTTCAACACCAGGGCCTTTGAGGTTTCTTAAACGCCAGATTCCATATACATAACTTATAATTAATACTGCTGTTAGCATCGGCCAGCCTAAAAAGAGGTTTATCCATGCCAGATGAAGAATGCTGCCTTTCAAAAAGAGATAAAGCTGTATGGAAAGTCTTAAAGAAAAGTAAATGGTCCAGAGTATTGTTACTTCTCTGTAGGCAGGTTTTACATCCTGCCGCCAGAACCATTTGAGTGGCCATCCGCGGCTTAAATGGCTGGCCCAGGCTGCAAGTGGTCTGCCAATAATTATTGAAATAATAGATACAAGAACAAAAAAACTGCTGCTTATGATTGCCGGCAAAAAGTAACTGCTGGCATTTTTGCTGTAA
>CAZLIW010000043.1:0-9974 GCA_964559325.1 uncultured Halanaerobium sp.
TTTCTTTTAGAGCAAAAAGATCTGCTGCATGTTCTGTGCTTTCAAATAGGTAAGATGATGTCTGATAAATTGGAAGTGTGGCTGATTTTTTGTTTTCTCCTGGCTTATAACCTGCATGTACTGCTAAAGTATCAAATTCTAAACTCATATAATTTCCCTCCTGAATATTATTTTAAAAACAAAAATCCCAGCTCCTAAAAGTAGAAGTGGGATAAATTACGTACTCCTTATCTTTAGGAATAATCCATCTGGAATTGGCACCGGGCAGTATACAGACTGCTGGTTGCCGGGCTTCAAAGGGCCAGTCCCTCCACCACTCTTGATAAGTTTATTTGTTTTTTAATACTCTAACATAGTTTATTAATCTTGTCAACAATTTAATTTGTGTAAAATATCACTTGTACCGGGTACAAAAAGGCCTTTTTGTACCCGGTACCTATATTTAATTTACGGTTTATTTCAAAGAGATCCCTTCATCAAGCAGTATTTTTGCAATCCAGACAGCAGCATTCCCCACCACAGAAGTACATTTATCATCATGTCCACCTGCTGCTTCCATTTCTTTTTTTCCTTTATCGGTTAACATATTAAATGACCTGCCAAATATATCTGTCTGTATTTGTTCACATCTTTCTCCATTATATTTTTCTATAAATTTTTGACGCAGCTTTCTGGTCAGTTCTTTATCTTTAAAGCTGCTGCCGCTTTTATCTAAAGAATCTACATCTCTGCCAAAAAAATAGCTGAATGTTAAAGCACCGGCCAGAAAGGCGCCACAGCTTCCTTCACTTCCTTCTGCAATACCCCCAGAAAGGGAATTTGCTGTTTTGAAGATAATATCATCTATCTCAAAAAAATTTTTTAGTGCCAGTATAGTAGACTGAGCACAGCCATGTATTGTTGCTTCATAGTGATGGCCTAGCTCATATATTTTGTTTAAAACTTCTTCCTTATTATCAGGCATAATTCACCTCCATATAGTTAGATGCCAGATATCTGTTGAATTCAGACATCTGACATCTGTTGTAATTGTATGATAATCGATTATTTATATCTTATGCAGCTGCAGATTTATTTCTATATACATAATATCCAAAACCTATTACAGCTGCTGCAATTAAGCCAACACCTATTACACCAAGATTCATAAATTTAACTATCAGCCAGGTAAGTGGATTTCCACCATCACAGATACTGGAAATTATATTTGCTCCTTCCGGAAATTCAAAAGAAGTTGTCTTGGCTGCAGATGTAATCATTGGTGCCAGGTTGGTAGCAATCAGTAGTCCAACACCGATAACAATAGATCCTATTAAAGTAGATCTAAATATATTACCTTTTGTAATTGGAATAATCATTACCACCATAAATGGTAATGTGGCCAGATCTCCAAATGGAAGCACACTATTACCCGGTATAATTACAGCTAAAAAGATTGTCAGTGGAACCAGAATAAGAGCTGTAGAAATAGCACTTGGATGACCTATTGCAATTGCAGAGTCAAGTCCAATGTAGAATTCTCTATCCTGGAACTTTTCACGCATATATTTTTTAGCTGATTCAGACAGAGGTGTCAGACCTTCCATAAGAATTTTTACCACTCTGGGGAAAAGAAGCATAACGGCGGCCATTGTAACACCGAGATTCAAAATTTGGGGAATGCTGTATTGGGCCAGCATACCAACAATAATACCTAAAACAAGCCCCATAAAGATTGGTTCACCAAAAACGCCAAATTTTTCCTGTATCGTTTCCGGATCAAGTTCAATATCATTTATAACAGGTATTTTATCTATCATGGCATTTAAAGGTATTGCAATTGGTACATATGCTGCTGAAAATCCATGTGGTAGAGATATGTTGGGTATATTATAGAATTTCTGCACCATAGGAGCTGTCCAGTCTGCCAGCACAAGAACGATAGCTGCATTAAGGGCAGCGGTAACAAGTCCCCAGGTCAGGCTGTTAGTAACAGCGGCTACTAAAGATCCTGTAAAAGCAAAATGCCAGTAATTCCAGATATCAACATTTAAAGTTTTAGTAAGCTTTAAGAAAATCATAACTACGTTGACCAGCAGTACTATTGGTATTACAAATGCTCCAACTTTTGTACCATAGGCAATTGCTGCAGAAGCAGGCCAGCCTACATCAATAATATTGAGAGAAATTCCAAAATTACTGATCATCGCCTTTGCTGCAGGTCCAAGGTTGCTTACCAGTAAGTTAAGTACAAGATTAATACCAACAAAACCGATACCTATTAATAATCCGGATTTAAAAGCTTTTCCAGGTTTCTGTTTAAAAATTAGTCCCATAATAAAAATTATAATTGGCAGAAAAACTTGTGCCCCTAAATCAAGTACATACTGAATAGCAGCTTGCATTATATTTCCTCCTTTAGTCTAGTCCTTCAAGATATTTTTAACTTCTTCTATTACCTCTTCTTCTCCAACACCACTAATAAAAGGAAGACCTTTTATATAAGGAACATCAACCTCAAAAGGAAGCTGAGTTGTAGCGATCAACAGATCTACTTTATTATCTTTAAGATGACTTTTGGCTTCTGTAACTTTAACCTGATTGATATTGACATCGAAATTATTTTCCTTCGCAATTTCTTTAATTTTTTCTCCTACTACAGTAGATGTTGCAATACCGGTACCACAAACAAGCAAAATATTTTTTTTCATTGAGACTCACCCCCTTTATAAACGTAAGAATTTGTTAAAAATAAAATTTGTTATTAAAAATTTACACTTATTAAAGATAAAATCTAACGCAAATTTTCCTTAACTAAATTAAGAATTTCATCCTTATCATTAGACTTTTTGATAGACTTTAAAAAATCAGAATTCTGGAAAGCCATGATAAGTTTGCTTAAAAATTTGCTCTGCTTTTCCTTTTCATCAATAAGTAAAAAGAAGAGAACTTCAACATTTACTTCTCTATTTTGATCATCCATCTGCTTAAAAGTGATTGGTTCATCCATTTTTACCACCATTAAAGAAGCTTTTTTGATATGTTTATTGTCTGTATGAGGTATGGCAACATTTATTGGCTCTGTATTTATACCTGTTGGGAAAACAGCTTCTCTTTCCAACAGTGCATTATAGTAGCTTTTTTTAACAATGTTTTTCTTCATTAAAAGTTCAGAAACTTTTTTGAACAGCTCATCCTGTGTTTCAGATTGATCATTTATAAGTATTAAATCTTTTTCTACCATATTATCAATATTTAATAATGTAGCATTTTTTTTCATAAAGCACATCTCCCCTTTTTGATAAATAATATAGTGGCCAACTTTTAGAATGAAATTTTTAATATGGCCGTTAGTACAGAAGTTGAATATAATTATACTAAAAAGTATTTTTAGATAATTGCTTGTATATCTGATCTGCAGAATTTGCACCAATTAAGTTCTCAAAAAATTCTTCATCTTTTACCAGAAGATTAAAAATTCTAAAGAATTTTTTAGCTTTAGATTTATCTTTTAAAGCCAGCAAAAATATAATTTTAACATTTTTAGAATCATTGCCCCACCTGATACCTTTTTTGAGTCTGACAACTGCAACACGTGATTGCAGTACAAACTCTTTGTCACCATGAGGAATAGCCATTCCTTTTGTTATTTCTGTAGATGTAAGCTCTTCTCTTGCAAAAACAGACAGGCTAAAATCTTTTTTTACAATTTTCTTTTTTACAAGCTCATTAATTAAGAAATTAAGCAGCTGTTCTTTGGAGTTAATATTTAAATCAAGAAATATTAAATTTTTGTCAAACAAAGAGTTATCTATTTCTGCAGATGTATTAAAACTCCAGCTGTGTTTAAGCTGAGTTAGCTCATCTTTAATTTTTGAAATATCTTCTTCCAGAAGAAGAGGATTGACCTGTATAAAAGGTTTCTTTTCAATTTTTGTCGGTACAGTACTAATAATTAAATCAATGTTATTTAAATTGCAGTTTTTTAAACTGTGTAGTGATATAGAATCGATAATATTGATATTAACAAAGTTTTCCTGCAGCTTGGAAGCTAAAAGCTGTGCTGTACCAATACCACTTCCACATACAAGCAGCAGATTGATAGTTCTTTTTTTTCTTTCCAATGCTGCCCCCAGATGCAGAGCAATATATGCTACTTCCTCTTCTTTGATCTGCAGATCTAGTTTTTCCTTAAAGATAATACTTGTAGCCCAGGCTGCTCCAAAAACATTAGGGTAATTTTTCTTTATATTTTCCAGCAGCGGATTGCGTAGGCTGAGACCATATCTGAGCCGGTTGACAGCCGGTCTCAAATGCAGAATAAGACCTGTAAACAGTTTTCTGTCATTTTGCAGACTGACATTTAAAATATCTTCTGACATTTCTATAATACTGTTTGCAGTTTCTATAATTTCCTGATCGACAGTTTTAAGCAGATCATCCAGATTATCTGTATCCACATTTTTTAAAGATTTAGATCCAAGAATGTGCAGGCACATATATCCAATCTCTGCTTCTGGAAGGTGAACAGCAAGGTCTTTATCTATTTTTTTGGCAATAAATTTTGCAATTCTATATTCTTCTTTATTTTTTAAATTGTTTAAACTGTTTTTGTCCATTACAATGTTTTTATCTTCTTTTAATCTTTCTATACTGATGGCAGTATGTATAATAAGTCCATTAAAAGTCTGATCTGTAAAGGAAACATCAAGTTCATTTTCCACTTCAATCAAAATATTTTCTAAAACTTCAATCAGTCTGTCCATATCAACATCTGTAAAAAGATCTTTTAAAGAGCTGTAAACTGATTGATCTATGCGGGAATTATCATAATTTATATTCAAAAAGTTATTTAAAATATCCTCATTTTGAACCTTTACAAGCAGTTCTGCAGTAAATTTGCGCCAATTTTTTTCCTCTCCTTCTATATTTAAACCATTTTTATGTTTTATAAGCTGCAGATTATATTTTTTTAACCAATCTCTAATATCCTTCAGATCTTTGTAAATAGTTGCATCAGAAACGTACACCTCTCGAGATAGGTCGCTGACAGTATAATCACTGTTTTCAAAAATAAGTTTGAGAATATAATTCTGTCTCTGTTTTGGCGTAAGTTGTTTGCTGTTTTTGAGATTATCCAGCAGTTCATTTTGAAACAGTTTCATTTCATTATCATTAAGTTCAAGCCAGACACCGACATTTGGTTTTTTTATAAGCTCAAATCCCTTTTTATCCAAAAATATCTTCAGTTCTTTGAGATCTTTTCGGACTGTACGGCGTGATATATTTAGTTTATCAGCCAAAGCCTGTATAGTAATAGGAGAATCTGATTGAAGAAGAATACATACAATTTTATTTAATCTTTCATATGCTAACTGCATTAATTTTCAATCCTCCATATTTTTCAAAATTATCTTAATTCACTCTATATTAATATTATCACAGCAGATTTTTTTAAACAATGAAATGCTTCGGATGATATTTCCGGATTAATGTGGAAGGATTTTATAATTGGTACCGGGTACAAACCCCCTGAGTTTGTACCCGGTACAAGTGATTATAATCACAATTAAGAATTGATGAAATTTTGAGAAAAATTATCGAGATTGCCTTGACATACCCAATTTCTGATGGTACTATTAAAATAGATTTACAAAAGATATGCCACAGAACAAATGTAAAAAAATAAGTTAATAACGCGTGGAGGTGAAGGCAATGGAATTGTCTGAAGAGAAAAAATTAAATATGTATAAAGATATGTGGAGAATTAGGCAGTTCGAAAGAAAAGTAGACCAGTTTATTTCCAGAGGTGATATTACCGGTACAACTCACCTTTATATAGGTGAAGAAGCTACCGCAGTGGGAGCAATTAATGCTCTGAGAGATGAAGACTATATAAGCAGTACTCATAGAGGGCATGGTCACTCAATTGCAAAAGGATCTGATATTAAGGAAATGATGGCAGAACTGTTTGGTAAAAGAACTGGAGCCTGTAAAGGTAAAGGAGGTTCCTTACACATTATTGACACCAGTACAAATAATTTAGGTGCAAATGGTATTGTCGGTGGTGGTATTCCAATAGCAGTTGGAGCTGCTCTGGCACTTAAGATGCAGAATCGTGATGAAGTTGTACTTAACTTTTTTGGTGATGGAGCCATGAATCAGGGAGCTTTTCATGAAGCCGCTAACCTGGCAGCAACCTGGAATCTTCCAGTAGTATTTGTCTGTGAAAATAACCAGTATGGAATGTCCGTTTCTATCGAAAAAGCGTTTAAAATTAAAGATCTTGCTAAAAGAGGAGAAGCCTATGGTATACCAGGTGTAAGAGTAGATGGAAATAAAGCTCTAGAAGTATATGATACAGTTGTAGAAGCTGCTAAGAGAGCAAGAAATGGTGGTGGCCCCAGCCTGATAGTGGCAGAAACATATCGCTGGAAAGGTCATTCTAAGAGTGATGCCAAAGTTTACAGAACAAAAGAAGAAGAAGAAGAATGGAAAGAAAAAGATCCAATCGCTAACTTTGAACAAATACTTATCAAACAGGATCTGCTTGGTGAGGATAAAATAAAAGAAATAAAAGATGAAGTTGACGCTGAAGTAAAAGAAGCAGTGGAATTTGCAAAAGAAAGTCCATATCCAGATAAAGAAGAAATATTTGATGATGTATATGTTGATAGGGAGGTGGAATTATAATGAGAGTTATAACAGGAAGAGAAGCAGTAAGAGAAGCACTGCGTGAAGAAATGCAGAGAGACGAAAAGGTCTTCATTATGGGAGAAGACGTTGGAGTTTATGGTGGTGCTTTTGGTGTTACAGGTAATTTAGTTGAAGAATTTGGTGAAGACAGGGTTAGAGATACCCCTATTTCTGAAGCAGCAATAGCTGGTGCAGCTGTTGGAGCATCACTGCTGGGGATGCGCCCGGTAGCAGAAATGATGTTTATGGACTTTGTTACCATTGCCTCAGATCAGCTGATGAATCAGGGTGCAAAAATCCACTATATGTTTGGTGGACAGCAGAATGCACCATTTGTAATGAGGATGCCGGCTGGAGCAGCAGAAGCTGGAGCTCAGCATACTCAGAGCCTGGAAGCACTGCTTTATCATATTCCCGGACTCAAAGTTGTAATGCCTTCTACACCATATGATCTAAAAGGATTACTTAAAACAGCTATAAGAGATGACAATCCTGTCATGTTTGTAGAACATAAAAAAGGTTATGGCGAAAAAGGTGAAGTTCCAGAAGAGGAATATACTATTCCATTTGGAAAAGCAGATATAAAAAGAGAAGGAAAAGATGTAACCATAATTGCAACTTCTCACATGGTATTTAAAGCATTAAATGCTGCTGAAACACTTGCAGAAAAGAAAGTAGATGCTGAAGTACTTGATCCAAGAACACTGGTTCCTCTTGATATGGAAAGCATTGTTAAATCTGTAAGCAAAACAGGTAAAGTAGTTATAGTTCACGAAGCTCCAAGAAGAGGTGGGGTTGGTGGAGATATAGCGGCAAGAATTTCCGACAGTGAAGCATTTTATTATTTGAAAAAGCGGATTAAGAAGTTACGGGTCCGAATACTCCGGTACCATTTTCTCCAGTGTTAGAGTCGGAATTTATTCCAAGTGAAGAAAAAATTATTGATGCTGTAATGAAATTAACTAAATAACATAAGTATATAAGTTAGGGAAGTCTATAAGGAGGTATGAATATTATGGCAGAAGAGCTGATTATGCCCAAACTCAGCATGACCATGGAAGAAGGTCAGATTGTTAACTGGCTGGTTGATGAAGGTGATGCAGTTGAAGAAGGGGAAGTAATATTAGAAGTTCTTAGTGATAAAACAAATTTTGAAGTTGAAGCTCCTGCATCTGGTGTTCTGCTTAAAAAATTCTATGAAGCAGACGATGTTGTGCCTGTAACTGAAGTAATTGGATATATTGGTGAAGAAGGAGAAGATATTGAAGACTTAATAGCTGATAAGGCCGATGAAGCTAAAGCTGGTTCAGATAAAGAAGCAGAAGTGGAAGATAAAGAAGAAACTGCAGAAAAAACAGAAGAAGCTGAAAAAACTCCTGCAGCAGAAAAAGAACAGCCAGCAGAAAAAACTGGCAAAGAATTCAAAGATGAAATAATAACAGACAAAATAAAAACAGTACCCGCTGTAAGAAGAATTGCTGAAGAAAACAATATAGATCTGCACAAAGTTAAGCCTACAGGAGAAAATAATGTAATAGAAGTAAGAGATATAGAAAACTATATGGCGGAAATGGAAAAAGAAAAAGGAACAGAAATTGAAGCCTACAGAGAAAAATTAAGCGGTATTAGAAAAGCCAGTGCTAAAAAAGTTAAAGAAAGCTGGACAGATATACCACATGTAACAGTAACCAGTGAAGTAAATATGGAAAAAATAATTGAACTTAAAGATAGCTGGAATCAGATGCAGAAAGATGACTCACTTAAAGTTTCTATAACAGATCTTTTGATTAAAATAGTAGCTGTAGCCATGGAAAGACATACTATTATGAATGCATATATGGAAGATGATGTAGAAGTTGTTCATAATGAAGGAGTAAATATAGGACTTGCAGTTTCAGTTGATGATAAACTTACAGTACCCGTATTTAAAAATCTGGAAGCAAAAAATATAAAAGATATAGTAAAAGAGAAAAAAGAACTTGTAGAAAAAGCTAGAAATAACAAACTTAAATCAGACGAAATAACAGGGGGTTCACTCACAATAAGCAATTTGGGCATGTATGGCACAGAAATATTTACACCGATTATCAATGCTCCCCAGAGTGGAATACTTGGAGTTGGAACAATCAAGAAAAAACCTGTTGTAGTAGATGATGAAATTACAATTAAGCCGATGATGTGGCTCAGTCTTGCCTTTGACCACAGGCTGGTAGAAGGTGCACCGGCTGCAGCATTTCTCAAAGAAATAAAAGATCTGTTGGAATTTCCGGCTAAAGTCATGTTTTAATATGAAAATTTAAGCCTGCTGAGCAAGTTTATTGAAGGTGGTTAATTTTTACTTTTAAATCATAGATTTAGATAGAAATTTATTTAGATATTCAAATAAAATCACTTAACCAGAAAAGGTGTGAATTCTATGTGGGTAAGAGTAATAATATTAATTATAATTGCCTGGGTCATGCAGGCACTGTTTACATTCCTGCAGATTTCTAATTACCGCAAAAGAATAAAAGAATTAAAAAAGAAGGGGAAGCTTGGTATTGGTAAAGTTTCAAGAAAGCTGAGCTCCGGCACTATTGTGTTTCTGGTAAGTGATGATTCTAAAACAATTATAGATGCCGAGAGAATGAGTGGAATAACAGTGTTTGCCCGCTTCAAAAAAGATGAAGAGCTGATCGGTAAATCTTTAGAAGAGCTTGAAGGAAAAGAATTTAAAAATAAAGCAAAAACGGAAGCGGTAGAGAAAGCACTTGAAAATTTAAAATCACAGTTTCAGAGTGAGGATTAATTTTTAACAGATTCTTAAAGTGTAATTAATGATGGAGCGGATTTTTAAACAGCATAAACACAGGAAAAAAGCTGCACAGAAATCTGCTTCATTCAACTCTGAAACTTTGTATATTAAAATTCGCTCGCAATATTATGAATAATTTGAATTGGAAGAAATATTTTAAGAATATTTGCTTTCAAGTGGTAATATTCTGTTTGCAGAGAAACTATCTGTCTAAAATAATCCAATCTTTATACTGGATTTATAATAACTCATTAAACTGCAGAAAATCTAAAATGGAGGTGGTGTAAAAGTCAAAACATTTTACTATGGTTTAAGTTTTAACAAAAAATTTGGAGGTGTTAAAATTAATGGAAACATTAACTGTCTTTGCTGAATGGTTTATAGGTTTATTTAATGAAGGTGGTAAAACATTTGTTGGTTTTCTTACAGGAATAGTTCCAACACTTGTTGCTCTAATGACAGCAGTTTATGCCATTAAAAATATGATTGGAGAAGAAAAGGTGAA
>CAZLIW010000044.1:0-9814 GCA_964559325.1 uncultured Halanaerobium sp.
ACCTTTTGGAGCTGTTGATCCAATAACTAGAGCAGATTTGCAAAATGAATTTCTCAGACTGCAGAAGAAAATCAATAAAACAATCTGTTTTGTTACCCATGATATCAATGAAGCCATAAAAATGGGGGATAAGATAGCAATAATGAACAATGGTCAACTTATACAGTATGATAGTCCCAAAAACATATTGTTTAATCCTAAGAATGAATTTGTAGAAGATTTTATTGGATCAGATAGAGGGCTTAAAGTACTTAATCTAATTAAAGTAGAAAATATAATGAATAAAAATTTTTATAAAGTAGATAGGTCCGATAATCTAAAAACTGTTATGGATAAATTAGAAAAATCCAATTATAATTATATACTTGTGACATTCAAAAAAAATAAATTTATGGGTTATGTTAAATCTAAAAATCTGAGAGATCTGGATAATAAAAGCTGGAAAAATTATATTAAGATAACTCCAACTATAGAAAAGGACTCTTCTTTAAAAGATGCCTTGAATAAAATAATAGAAAACGATGTCATTTTATTACCGGTAGTGGATGAAAATAATAATTTAACCTCCACAATAACATTAGAAGATATTCAGGAATACATAAGCAGTGAATATAATCAGGAAGGATGAGGGGGAACAAAAATGTCTGTTATAAATTACTTCATTTCAAACTGGGAAAAAATATCAGAATATACTCTTTCACATATTTATTTGATATCAATTTCTATTATATTATCCCTAATTATCTGGATTAGTTTAGGAATAATTATTAGAAATCACAAAAAAACTGCTAATACAATACTCGGCTTTGGAAGTCTAATTATGTCGGTTCCCAGTGTTTCTCTTTATGGAATTTTGATGACAGTACCGGCATTTGGTCTAAATATGAGAAGTGCTGTTTTTGCACTTGTTCTTTACTCAATGATTCCCATAGTCAGAAATGTATATACTTCTTTAAATGAAGTTGATCCTGCTATTTTAGAATCTGCACGGGGAATGGGAATGTCAGAAAAACAAATATTATGGAAAGTACAACTTCCTATGGCTATGCCTGTTATAATTGCCGGGGTCCGCGTAGCTCTGGTTATGATGGTAGGAATAGCCACCCTGGCAGTTTTTATTGGCGAAAGAAACTTAGGACAGCTTATTTACCAGGGTATAGTCAGAACAAAAACCGAAATGATAGTCAGTGGTGCTCTTCTTGTTTCTGCAATTTCAATTACAGTCGATATTATAATAAATATTTTAAAAAGAATTATCATTTCTCCAGGTTTATTAAAACATGAATCTTCCGGGGAGGGAAAATAAATGTTGGAAGAAATAATAGAGATATTTATGGAAGAGGGTATTTATCTTGTAGTTGAACATTTACAGCTGGTTGGTATTGCTGTTTTTACGGCCATATTAATAGCTCTACCCTCTGGTATACTTTTAAGCAGAGATTTTATGAAAAAACATAGTGAAAAGATAATAGCTGTTTTTAATGTTGCTCAGGGGCTTCCCAGCCTTGCAATCATCGCATTATTTTTACCTATTTTGGGAGTTGGTTTTGTACCTGCTGTGGCCGCTTTAATCATATATGCTCTTTTACCTATAGTAAGAAATACAATTGCAGGTATAAATGATGTTGATGAAAATATGATAGAAGCTGCCCGAGGAATGGGTATGACACCATTACAGGTTTTATTAAAAATAGAACTTCCCCTTGCCCTCCCTGTTATAATAGCCGGTATTCAGACAGCAGCAGTTATAACTGTAGGAACAGCTGTAATTTCAAATTTGATTGGTGCTGGTGGTTTGGGTCAGCTTATTTTTACAGGATTAATAAGATTCAACACCAAAAAAATATTTTTAGGTTCTGTTCTTTCTGCAGTTATTGCAATAATTATTGATCGATCGTTTGATCTATTAGAAAAACAATTAAAACATCATTAAAGATTAAAAACTGCAGACAGACTAATACTTAGTCGATTAGTTTCTATAATTTACAACAGAAAATATAGGGAGTGATTTTATGTTTAAGAAAAATAGTAAAGTCTTTCTTATCATTTCAATTATGTTATTATCTATCGTTATCTTAAGTGGCTGTTCACAGGAAAAACCGGAACAATCTGCAGACAGTGGAAAAACTATCAGAATGGCAACTACTATTGATTTTTATGAAAGAGAAGATGGTCTTCCTGGATTAGAAGAAGCATATGATTTTGAATTTGATAAAAATGCACTTAGTACAATGCAGGTTGGACTGAGTTATGAAGCACTTGATTCAGATAAAGTTGATGCGGCAGTGGGATTTGCAACAGATGGTAGAATCGCTGCAATGGATCTGGCAATACTTGAAGATGATAAAGGATTTTTTCCAGTATATAATCCTGCTCCTCTTGTAAGAAAAGAAATTCTTGAGGAATATCCTGATCTGAAGTCATTAATAAATAAGCTTCCTCCTCTGCTGGATCAAAAAACACAAATTGAACTTAATAAAAGAGCAGATGTTGATGGTGAAGAACCTGATAAAATTGCAGAAGAATTTCTCAAAGAACATGATCTGCTGATTGAAAATGCTGAAGAAAAAAATGGCCCAGCTGTTGCTGTTGCATCCAAACCCTGGACTGAACAGCTTATACTGGGTAATATGACTGTAAAACTTCTGGAAAACCATGGTTATCCTGTTGAAGATAGAACAAGCCTGGGTGAAACATCTGTACTAAGACCGGCAATTGAATCCGGAGAAATAGATATTTACTGGGAATATACAGGAACAACACTTATGACAACAATGGGACATGAAGAAGAGATTATAGAATCTGAAGAAGCCTACAATACAGTTAAAAAATGGGACGAAAAAAACAATAATATTATCTGGTTGGATTATGCAGATGCTAATAATACATTCTGTATTATGATGACCAAAGAAAAATCGGAAAAACTTAATATTAAAACAATAAGCGAATTAGCTGAATATATCAATAATAACAAATAGATTTAAACTAAATATCCGCCACATCTGCAAATAAAACACTGATAAATAATGTATTAGCCGCTAAATGATTTAATTTATAAAAAGTTTAAAGCTGAGCTGTATTTTTACAGTTCAGCTTTAATTGATCTGTGCAGTTAATTAAGCTGTGATTTATGTTTTTTAACTAAATTTTCTTAATAGTACAGCTGACTCAACGTGATATGTCTGTGGAAACATGTCAACAGGCTGTATGACTTCAATTTTATAATCATCTTTTAATTTTTTTAAATCTCTTGCCTGTGTGTCAGGACTGCATGACACATATATAACCTTGTTTATACCGCTTTCCTTTATCATCTGTACTGTTTTATCTTCCAGCCCTTTTCTGGGGGGATCAAAGATCAGCAGATCTATCTTATTATTCTTTAGTAGTTTACCCAGTTCTTTTTCCACTTCACCTTCAATAAATTCAATATTATCCAGAGAATTCAAACTGCTGTTTATTCTTCCATCTTTTACTGCAGATGCAGAATTTTCTATACAGTATATTTTCGCCAGATCTTTATTTTCATCTTTCATTTTTCTGGCCAGATAAACAGCAATACTCCCTGTACCAGAAAATGCATCTACCACTTTCTCACCACCGATAAATTCTGCCATTGAAAATATTTGTTCATACAAATTTTCTGCCTGAAGTGTATTAACCTGAAAAAAAGATGATGGAGAAATAATAAACTCTGTTTTCCCGATATATTCTCTCATCTTATTTGCTCCAAACAAAGTTTTATTTCTGCTGCCCATAATTCTATTTGTATTTTCTGTATTAATATTCTGTGTTACTCCTATTAATTCTGGGATTCTGTCAAAAATTATTTTGGCAATATTTTTAGAATTTAGAAATTCTGATTCTGATGTTACAAAAGTAAGCAGAGCCTGATTTGTACATACTCCAGCTCTAATTATTAAATGCCTCAACAGACCAACACCTTTAGTTTCATCATAAACTGATAGCTCTTCTTGATTCAGTACCGCAAGAGTTTCCCGCAATATTCTATTTATAAGCGGATGCTGTATCTGGCAGTTATTATATGGAACTATAGAATGAGTACCTCTTTTGTAAAAACCTGCTTTTATTTTCCCATCAATAACTGTAAGCGGAAACTGGGCTTTATTTCTATAGCGAAATGGCGGCTGATAGGGAATTACTTCCTTTAAAGGTATATTTTCTAATTCTCCAATTCTGTGCATAAGTTCAGACACCATATTTTCTTTGAATTCCAGCTGCTTTTTATAATCTATATGCTGTATCTGGCAGCCACCACATCTATCAAAAACAGGACATGGAGGTTCTACTCTTGCAGAAGCAGATTCAAGAATTTCTATTAATTCTCCATATGCAAAATTCTTTTTTTTATATGTTATTTTAATTTTAACATAATCACCTGGAAGTGTAAGGGGGACAAACACAACCAGACCATCTTCTATTCTACCTACACCATCACCACCATTAGCCAGATCTTCAATTTTTATTTTATATATATCATTTTTTTTAACCACTTTAACAGCTCCCTGTAAATCTTATAAGACAATTTTATCAGTTGAAATTTAAAATGCAAATATAAATATTTACTATTTTTGACAGTCCACATCTTCTGTGGTAGAATTGTTTGATAGTATTTATTAGAATTTTGACAGCATAATCTTAAATGGAGGCTAAAATCTTGGATTTTCAAATCATTATTGGACAGATAGTCTCACTGTTTATTCTCATATTTATTGGATATTACTTAAGAAAAACTAATTACTTTAATGAAAATAATATGGTGGCGATTTCTAAGCTGCTAATGGATCTTATTTTACCAGCTATGATTATATCTTCACTGCAGATAGAATTAAATAAAAACTTGATCTCTAATATAAAAACTATTATTATTTACTGGTTTATTTTTTACTTTTTTCTTATTATTGCTTCAAATACAATTTCTAAATTTTTCCCGCTTCCAAAAAGCAAAAAATTAATTATAAAGTTTTTTATAATTTTTGGCAATGTTGGTTATATGGGAATGCCTGTAGCCGATACACTATTCCCCGAAAATGGACTATTATATGCTGCTCTTGGTCTAATTCCGTTTAATCTAATAGTATGGACTTATGGAGTTAGGCTTTTTATTGATGATAGTGATGAACTTGATTTTAATTTTAGAAGCATATTAAACAATGGATTAATAGCAATTTTTATTGGACTGTTTTTAATGATTACCGGACTTAAACTTCCTCTTCCGTTAGAGTCTGCGGTGGATATGCTGGGAAATGCTACTTTCCCACTTTCCATGCTTGTTATCGGCAGCAGTCTGGCAAAAATACAGCTAAAAAAAATTTTTACGGACATTAACTTAATAGTATTTTCTATCATTAAATTACTGATAATTCCAGCAGCAGCTTTTTTGGTGCTTTTTTACTTTGAGGTAGATAATCAAATTAGATCTATTTTGACCTTACAAATGGGTATGCCAGCCGCATCATATGGAGTTATATTTGCAGAAATATATAATGGAGATCACTCTTATGCAGCAGAAAGTTTATTTATTTCTACATTTTTTGCAGCAGTAACGATTCCTGCTATATCTTATCTTATTTTATCGTTTAATTAATTTTTACAGTAAATATAAAACAGAGGAGGTCTACGGATGCAGCAGAAAGGTTCAGAAAGATTGGGTACTGAAGAAATAACACCTCTTTTATTGAGGTTGTCTGTCCCATCAATAATTGCCATGGCTATTCAGGCTCTTTATAATGTGGTTGACAGCATATATGTGGGCAGACTCAGTACAGAAGCACTTTCGGCACTATCACTTGCTTTCCCAATTCAAATTATCTTAATTGGTATTGGAGTTGGTACTGGTGTAGGTGCAAGTTCTCTTATTTCACGAAGACTTGGTGAAAATAATAGAAAAGCAGCTGCAAATGCAGCAGAACACAGCATCATGGTTACCATAGTGTATGGAATAATTGTTGCTGTAATAGGCTTTTTTTATGCAGACAAAATTCTGCAGCTTTTTACAAACAATGAACTTCTCATCCAGATGGGAAGTGAATATATCAGCATAATTTTAATGGGATCTATAGCAATGTTTTTTCCTATGGTAACAAATAACATTCTGCGCGGTGAGGGTAATACCTTTACTCCAATGATTGCAATGCTTATCGGATCTGTAATGAACATTATTCTGGATCCGTTTTTGATTTATGGGTGGTGGATTTTTCCCCGTCTGGAAGTTGCCGGTGCAGCTGCTGCTACTGTTTTTTCCAGAGCGGTCAGTGGATTATTTCTTATCTTTATTTTGTTCGATGAACGCAATGAACTTAAAATAAAACTCAGGGATTTTTCTTTCAAATTTCAGATAATAAAAGAAATTTACAAAGTTGGTTTTCCAGCAATGGTAATGCAGTTTTTGGCCAGTTTTATGCTGGGCGGAATGAATAAAATACTGGCTGGTTTTGGCAGTACAGCTATTGCTGCCGCAGGTATTTATTTTAGGCTTCAGTCATTTGTCTTTATGCCTGTCTTTGGCCTCAATCAGGGCTATATGCCTATTATGGGTTATAATTATGGACACAATAATCCAGCCAGAATGAAAAAGGCAATCAAATCAGCATTGATGATTGCTTTTGCCTTTACTTTTACAGGATTTATTATCTTCCAGACTGTTCCAGAATTTTTGATTAAATTATTTAATAGTGATCCCGAACTTATAGCTATTGGAACAAATGCACTCAAAAAAATTAGTACAGCTTTCCCAATAATAGGACCGGCTATAATTGTCTCAACCACTTTTCAGGCACTGGGAAATGGATTCCCCAGCTTATTCTTTTCTTTTTTGAGACAAATAATAGTTCTACTCCCTTTAATGTATATTTTAGGAAAAACTGCTGGACTGGAATATCTGTGGCTTGCTTTTCCTATTTCAGAAGTTATAAGTGGAATCCCGGCAGCAATCTGGTTGAAATTAAAACTCAATAAAATATTCGCCAAATAAAAAATACTTCCAGTTAAAGAGTCTATTTAATTAAATAGACTCTTTACTTTAGAAGTATCATATAATTTAACTCAATCTAACTTTAATATTACTTTTTATCATTATCTCTAATCATTTAAGGACATCACTATTTTTTTAGCTTTGTCACTGACAACATAATAATTTCTTTCCAAACCATTTCTCTTGCTTGACAGTATATCTGCATCTCTTAACTTTGCCAGGTGCTGTGATAGAGTTGACTGAGGTATGTCCAGACACTGCTGCATCTTCGTAACATTGCATCCTTCTTCATCCAGCAGTCCCACTACAATACAGAGCCTCACCGGATGTGCAAGTGCTTTTAAAATTTTAGCTTCTGACTCAAAATTAGATGAATTTTCTTCCAATAAATTTTCCGTTTCTGAATCTGTAAAAAAGGACATTTCATTTCCTCCCAGCCTAATATTGTTATATTCAAATAATACGATATAAATAATAAAATGTCAAGCTTTATACTCTATTTTTTAAGATATCGATAAAGTTTTTGCTTATTTCCGCAGTTATTCCCCATATAATTCTATCTTCATATCTGTAAAAGTAAATTGTATAGCTGCTTCTGCGGTGGTTATAATCCTCTCCCCCCGGAATTAAATGGTAGGGGAAATTTTTATCCATTTCACTTTCCAGCTCTGCCCTGTATTTTTCCGGCTTATGTGTCATAAGATAATCAACAGGAACTTTAAATATTTCTTTTACTTCATTTTTGTTAACTTCAATCTCATCAAGATTATCTATATCAATTTTAGCAACAAACGCATATATTATAAAATTAAATGGTGTGATTAGATAATCTACTTCTCCCATAACATCTATTTTTTCTTCAGCAATGTTTAATTCTTCCGAACACTCTCTTACAGCACCCTGACAGAAAGTTTCTCCCCTTTCGACACGCCCTCCCGGAAAAGATATTTCTCCCGGCTGTGTGGAAAGATGATCTGCTCTCACCTCATACAGAATATAAGTTCTATTATTTATCTCAACCACTGGTATTAACACAGAATAATATCTTTCTATCCTCAGAGGCCCTGGAATTCTATTTTTAATTTTACTTTTAATTTTATCGATTTTCATTTCAGCTCATCCTTATTTTAAACCCGCCGCTTCTGCGGCGGGTTCAGACAACACCTATTTTATTCAGCAACTTTTTCTCTCAACATCTGATTTACCAGTCCGGGATTGGCTTTTCCTCTGGTCTCCTTCATTACCTGACCTACAAGAAATCCAATAGCCCTGTCTTTTCCATTCTGTATATCTTCAACTGCTGACGGGTTGTCTGCTATTATTTTATCAACTATTTTTTCCAGTTCATCCTCATCGCTTATCTGCTTTAATCCTTCTTCTTCAACAATCTTTTCTGCACTTTCCCCACTGCTGTACATTTTTTCAAATACTTTTTTAGCTATTTTTCCACTTATTACCCCTTCATCAATCAGTCCAAGCATCTCGGAAAAGTTTTCAACCGAAATCCCGGTCTCATCAACACAGTCATCATTTTCATTGAGTAGGCGGAGAAACTCACCCATCATCCAGTTGCTGATTGTTTTGGCATCAGAGTAAGATTTTAAGGTTTCTTCAAAAAGTTCAGCCATTGCTCTATCTCCTATTAGTACACCGGCATCATATTCCGGCAGTCCCAATTCAAAAACAAATCTTTTGTATTTTTCTCGCGGGAGTTCCGGTATTTTTTTGCTCATTTCTTTTTTCCAGTCCTCATCTATTTCCAGAGGAACAAGATCAGGCTCAGGAAAATATCTGTAATCATGTGCTTCTTCTTTACCACGCATAGATATTGTTTTATTTAAAGATTCATCCCAGGTTCTTGTTTCCTGAACAATCTCTCCTCCTTCTTCCAGTATCTGATGCTGTCTTTTTATTTCATATTCCAATCCTTTTTCCACTGCACTAAATGAGTTCATATTTTTAAGTTCTGCTTTTGTACCAAATTCCTTTTGACCTACAGGACGCAGAGAAATATTGGCATCACAGCGCAGGGAGCCCTCTTCCATATTGCAGTCTGATATATCAAGATATTCCATAATAAGTTTCAGCTGTGTTAGATATGCTTTAGCCTGTGCTGGAGTTCTCATATCCGGCTCACTAACTATTTCTATCAGTGGAACTCCGGTTCTATTATAATCAATTAGACTTCCTTCAGATTTATCAATACTGCCTTCATGAATTAATTTACCGGCATCTTCTTCTAAATGGACTCTGGTAACTCCTATATTAAAAACTCCATCATCTGTCTCAATTTCAATATTTCCGTGTTCTGCGACTGGAAGATCAAACTGTGAAATCTGATAGGCTTTCGGCAGATCAGGATAAAAATAATTTTTTCTGTCAAATTTAGAGTACTCTGCAATTCTGCAGTTTAAGGCAAGTCCTGCCATAATTGCATAATCTACTACTTTTTTATTTAAAACCGGTAGTGTTCCCGGTAGACCCAGGCAAACCGGACATGTGTTTTCGTTTGGCTCTTTTCCAAATTCTGTACTACAGCCGCAGAAAATTTTAGATTCTGTAGCCAGCTGTACATGAACTTCAAGCCCAATTACTGTTTCATATTTAGTAGACATTTTTTCACCTCTCTCAAAATTTATAGTTCTGCTCTTTTGTATTTAATATCTAATAATTTTTCCAGGGTATATGCTGCCTGTATAATTTTACCTTCACCAAAATGTGGTCCAATCATCTGCAGGCCAATAGGCATATCACTGCTGTCAAATCCACAGGGAATAGACATGGCAGGTACACCGGCAATATTAATCGGCACTGTAAAGA
>CAZLIW010000045.1:0-9812 GCA_964559325.1 uncultured Halanaerobium sp.
TTTCCAATACAGTGGTGGAAAATAAATAAACATCCTGAGGGACAACAGCAATTTTTCTTCGTAAAAATTCAAAAGAAAAATCTTTAATATTTCGGCCAGAAATTATAACTTCTCCCTGATCAGGATCATACAGGCGTGCCAGCAGATGAGCCAGGGTTGACTTTCCAGCACCACTTTCTCCAACAAGTGCAAAAATTTCTCCCGCTTCAATTTTTAAATTAAGATTAGATATAATCTTTTCTTTATCATACGCAAAAGTAAGCTCTTTAAATTCAATTTCTGCTGTAAAATTATCAATATTTTTTAAAGAATTATCTTTTTCTTTCAATTCTTCTTTCATTTCCAAATAATGATTTATTCGATCCAGAGCAGCCCCCGCAGATTGATAAGTATTATAAACCTGACTTAAATCAGCCAGTGGAGCAAAAAAACGCCTCACATAACCCATAAAAGCAATAATAATCCCCAGTGATAATCTGCCGCTTATTACAGCCGCTCCACCTGCTGCTAAAACTAACGCCTCTCCTAAAACCTTTGATAATTCCATCAGTGGAAAAAGAAGAGCAAAATAAGAAGCTGCAGCCAGATTTGATTTTAAATTCTTCCAGCTCAAATTTTTGAATTCACCGGTGTTTTTAGCCTCCCTGTTTAAAGCCTGAACGAGCCTGATCCCTGATAGATTTTCTTCAACATCAGCATTTAATTCTGCCAGTTTTGCTCTAACCTCGCTGTAAGCATTACGCATCCTTTTACCAAGAAACCGAACAGAAAAAATGACAAACGGAATCACAATAAAACTGATCAGTGCCAGCCTGTAATCAAGATACAGCATAACAATTACAATTCCACTTACTGTAAAAAAATCATTTAAAAGGTGAATAAAACCTGTAGATAAGAGATCCGTAAGAGCATTGACATCATGTGTAACTACTGACATTATATTTCCTGTACTCTCCTGATTGTAAAATTTTAGTGAAAAACTTTCTAAATGCTGGTAGAGATCTTCTCTGATTTCAGCAATAATCTTTTGGCCAATATAATTGGCAAGATAGGTTTGATGATAAGAAAATATCCAGTAAATCCCGTAGGATAAAAGCATCAAAACAAAAATTATATTAAGTCCATTTAGATCTCCGGCCGCAATATATTTATCAACAGCCACCTTTGATAAATATGGACCAACAAGTGCTGAAAGACTCACCATCAGCATTGCCAGTACAGCAAAGACAATCTTTCTTTTATATTTTTTTAAATAATTAAAGAAAAATTTAACTGTTTTTTTATCAAGATCATTTAGAGAAAAATCTTTTTCTCCTTCAGAAGTTATTCTGCCTCCAAATCCTCCTCTCATTTGAGATCACCTGCCCTATTATTACTTCCATTTCTTAAACTGTTTTCTAACTTTCTAAAATAGCTATCAGTCCGGCTTAACTCTTTATAAGTTCCTGATTCAATAATTTCTCCATCTTTAATTACTAAAATTTTATCTGCCTGTTTTACTGTCCAGAGGCGGTGGGCAATGATAAAAGAAGTTCGGTTTTTTATAACTTCTGTTAATGCCTGATTCAATTTTTGCTCTATGGCAACATCAATGCTTGATGTCGGCTCATCTAGAATTAATAATGAAGGATCAGTTAATAAAACACGTGCAATAGCCAATCTCTGCTTCTGCCCTCCAGAAAGAGTTACTCCTCTTTCTCCAACCGGAGTTTCATAACCCAGGGGCAGAGATTCAATAAAATCATCAATTTGTGCAATTTTGGCAGCCTTTTTTATTTGATGAAAATCTGCTTCAGGCCTTCCATAAGAAATATTTTCTCGAATAGAGGCAGCAAACAAGAAACTCTGCTGCATGACTATTCCAATTTCATCTCTTAGAAAATCAAGTTTTAGCTGCTTGATGTTATTTCCATCAAGAAGTATCTCTCCCTGATCCGGATCATAAAAACGGGGTAAAAGATGGAGCAAAGTTGTTTTTCCTGCACCTGTTGGCCCAACAACAGCTACCGTCTCTCCAGCATTAACTTGTAAATTAATGTTTTCTAAAACTTCTTTCTGCTTATCATAAGAAAATTTAATATTTTTATACTCAACTTCACCTTTAATTTTCTTGACCTGCAGTGGATTCTCAGCTTCCTTAACCTCAGATTTCTGGTCTAAAACTGCAAAAATTCTTTCTGCAGCAGCTGCAGCCTGACTGCCAAAACTGATCAGCATTCCTGTCTGCCGGATTGGTCTAAGCAGCATAGAAATATAACTGATAAAAGCTGCCAGAATTCCCAATGAAATTTGATCGGTAATTACAAGTCTACCACCCATCCAAACAACAGCAGCTGTAGCAGCTCCCATAAAGAAATTTACATAAGGCATCCAGAAGGCAGAAACTCTGGCTGCATCTAAGTTTATATTTACATATTTTTGGTTTTCCTGTTTAAATTTTTTTATTTCATCTTTTTCTCTACCTGAAATTTTAACTACTTCCATCCCCAAAAAATTTTCTCTAATAATATGAGTCAGCCTGGCAAAACTTTTTCGAACCTTTTTAAACATCGGACGTACTCTTTTAGCATACTTAATTATTCCCAGAAACATTAGAGGAAGCATTAATAAATACACAAAGCCCAGTCTATAATCCCAGTAAAAGCTGATAAAAAAGATGGCTGCTATAGTTAAAACATTAGCCGGTATAAATGTGCTACCTCTAGTAATAAATCTTCTTAAGGTATCCGCATCAGCAGTTAATCTTGACATCAGATCAGAGGTTTCTGTATTATCATAAAATGAAAATGACATTGAATTTAAATGCTCATATAATTCTACTCTTAAATCATGAATAATATTTTGAGCAATATATTCTGCAGCATAACTTTTTATAAAATCAAAGATCCCTTTAATAAAAATTACAAAGACCATCATTGAAGCTGTAAAAATCAGAGCTCTAATATTCCCGGCTGTTATATGTTTATCTATCGCCTGTCTGATAAAAATAGGTGGTACTAAAGAAAGCATGGTAGATATTATTACTGAAACAGCAGTTATAAAAAGTTTCTTTTTATGATTAAAACTGTATGAAATTATTCTAAGAACTGTATTTTTATTCCCCAAGTTTTTCACCTCTACTTAAAACACTTGTTTTTAATGCTTCTGATACAAATATAAAACAACAACATGGCAAAAATAATTAAATGAATATATATGACTGCCGGGTTTATATTGTACTCAGATAAAGCTGCATCTTTCAGAATGTAATTAAACCATTTATAATTTAATTCAGTATTTACTTAATTAGATTATAAATCACTTAATTAAAAAAGTCAAAAAAATAACCAGACATTAATGTCTGGTATGTCAATTTTTTATTCTAATTCTAAAAGCTCTTCCCACTCTTTATAAAGCTCTTCAAGCAGGCTGCTTTTTCTATCATATTTCTCTTTTAAATCCTGCAGCAGTTCAAAGTTATCAATATTTTCAGGTTCTGTCATTTTATTTTCCAGAATCTCTAATTCCTGTTCTGCCGCACTGATTTCTTTTTCTATTTCAGCAGAACGCTGTTGTTTTCTGTTTTCTTTTGCACGCTTCCGTTTCTGTTTTTCATAATCTAATTTACCTTTATTGACTTCATCATTAAAATTATTTTCAGTCATATTAACTTCTTTTTTCTTTTTTTGATAATAATTGTAGCTGCCATAATATTTTTTTAATGATTTATTTTCCAGCTCATAGATATAATCAACTACTTTATCAAGAAAATATCTATCATGAGATACAGCTAAAACTGTACCATCATAATCTTCCAGAGCTTCCTCTAAAACTTCTCTGGAAGCAAGATCAAGATGATTGGTGGGTTCATCAAGAATTAGAAAGTTATAATTACCGGTCATAAGCTGAAGCAGCCGCAGACGGCTTTTTTCTCCTCCACTCAGCTGAGAAACTTTTTTAAAAACATCATCTCCAGTAAATAAAAAAGCAGCAAGCAAATTTCGTGCTTCAGATTTTGTGACATATGTTTCTCTCTGCAGAGCTGTTATAAGATCATCTTTTCCATTAAAACCACTAAATTCCTGCCGATAAAAAGCTGGATAGACATTGGTTCCAATTTTAACTTCACCAGAATCTGCTTCCAGCTCTCCCTTAATAATTTTGAGCAGTGTCGATTTTCCTGATCCATTATCTCCAATAACAGCCGCTTTATCTGATCTGAAAAGTGAAAGGTTAACATCATTCAGAAGCTCTAAATTGGAAAAACTTTTGGAAATATCACTGACTTTTAAAACTTCATCTCCACCTCGGATGCCATTATCCAGTGAAAGCTTCATCTTAGGAGCTTTTAATTTTGGCTTTTCTATCCGGTCAATTTTATCCAGCCTCTTCTGCATGGCTTTGGCTCTTTTAAACATTTTTTCACTATCACGAGACCTGCCCCAGACATAAAGCCGTTCTATAGAATCTTCTAGCTGTTTAATTTTCTTTTGCTGGTTTTTATATTCTTTTAATTTCTGTTTATATCGGCGTTTCCTTTCCTTCTGATAATAAGAATAATTACCTGCATAATCTTCATTTTTACCATTTTTTATCTCTACTATTCTTTCAATCACATTATCCAGAAAATATCTATCATGTGAAATAACAATTAAAGTTCCATCATAATCTTTTAAATAATTTTCAAGCCATTCTACAGATTTTAAATCAAGGTGATTTGTCGGCTCATCAAGAAGCAGAATATCAGGTTTCAGCAGAAGAAGTTTTATCAGTCCAAGCCGTGTTTTTTCTCCACCGCTTAACTGAATCAGCTTTTTACTAAATATTTCTTCTTCACTAAAGCCAAGTCCAACTGCAACCTGCTTAATTCTACTTTCATATTCATAGCCAACACCAGAATTAAATTCCTGCTGTAAATCACTGTATTCCTGCATTATTTTTTCCAATTTTAAATTTACAGACTGAGATTCATCAGACTTTTTACCAAGTTTAGCAATCTTTTTTTCCATCTTATTTAATTCATCAATCATTTCAATTACATCAGAAAAAACAGATAAAAGTTCATCATAAATAGTCTTATCATCTGCAAAATCTGGCAGCTGACTTAAATATCCAATCTTTTTATCACTGCGGATAGAAATATTACCTTCACAACTTTCTAAACCGGAGATGATTTTAAAAAGAGTAGTTTTCCCGGACCCGTTTGCTCCTATTAGTCCCACTCTCTCACCTTTATTCAGATTGAGGGAAAAACTCTTTAGTACATCTGTTATTCCATATGACTTTTTAATATTATTTAAATTTAGTATTGACATTACAAACACCGCTTTTATATTTTTTTCCTGGATTAAGGAAGCTGATAGCTGCTGTCTTCATCATTCTGTCTGAATAAAACTGCAATTCCACCTATAACCTGTACTACTGAAGCTGCAGCTGCAGCAGCCAGCTCATCAGCGCATGATTTTGTTGTTTTTCCAGTAGATTCTAAAATACGGACTTTTAATAATTCATGATCTTCTAATGCTTCATCAATCTGATTTATTACTGATTCATTTATTCCATCTTTACCTACATGAACAACAGGGTCAAGATTGTTTGCTTCCGCCCTCAGAAAACTCCTCTGTTTTCCAGTTAATTTTTTCATATTTTTCACCTCTATTCTATATATTCAAATTCCATTGGACCAATTACCACAGTTTCTTTTTCTTTTACATTTTCTTCTTTAAGTTTTTTATTTAAATTATGGTGCTTTAAAACTCTGAGCATTCTCTGAACAGCTGCTTCATTATTAAAATCAGTTTTTTCTACAAAATCATCTACCACGGTTCCCAGAACTTCGTATCTTCCTTTTCCAGCTTTTTTTATATATAATTCTTCCTTGAAATCAGGTTTAATAACTATCTCTTCTTCTTTTTCATTTTCTACTTCAACTTCAGTCAGATCTTCCAGCAGCTGTCCAATCCGATATACCAGCCTTTTTGTGCCTTCACCAGTAACTGCTGAAATAGGAAAAACTTCATATCCTTTTTTGTTCAATTCCCTTTTTACCCGTTCAATATTTTTTTCTGCCACACTTAGGTCAATTTTATTGAGAGCAACAACCTGAGTTAATGAAGAAAGATAATTATTATACTGTTTTAACTCATAATTTATTTTTTCGAAATCTTCCAGCGGATCTCTTCCTTCTATTCCAGAAACATCTATTACATGAACCAACAATTTAGTTCTTTCTAAATGTTTCAAAAATTCATCTCCTAGGCCGGTACCTTTGTGTGCTCCTTCAATAATCCCAGGAATATCAGCCATTACAAAAGACTGGTATTCACCATAACTTACAACACCCAGATTGGGATGCAGGGTTGTAAAATGATAGGATGCTATTTTCGGCTCAGCATGGGAAACCTGAGAAATCAATGTAGATTTGCCTACATTAGGATATCCTACAAGCCCAACATCAGCCAGCACTTTTAATTCCAGCCGCAGTTTGTGCTTTTTCCCTTTTTTGCCTTTTTCTGCGAATTTAGGGGCTTTACGAGTGGATTTTTTAAATTTCGCATTTCCTTTACCACCTCTTCCACCTTCAGCAGCTGTAAATCTCTCCTGTCCTTCCTTAAGATCAGCAAGAAATTCATCCGTATCAGCATTATAAACAGCTGTTCCCGGGGGAACCTTTAATATTAAATCCTCACCATTTTTACCGTGCTGATTTTTCCCGGAACCATTTTTTCCCTTTTCTGCCTGATAAATATTGTTATAGCGGAAATCAGCCAGAGTATTCATACCTTCATCAACTTCAAGTATAATACTTCCGCCATCTCCACCATCTCCACCATCAGGACCACCCATATCAATATATTTTTCTCTGCGAAAACTGACAACACCATTTCCCCCATTTCCAGCTTTTACAGTAAATTCTACTTCATCGATAAACATATATTTCACCTCCTAAAATTATAATTAGTGATATTATGATACTATTTGCAAATATTTTTATCTGATTATAAAATTTTATCTGATATCAAAACTACAAGAAAAAACCCCCAGCACTAACAGCACTGAGGGGATATATTTCATATATTAGCTTGAAATAGCAGCAACCTGACTTTCAGTATATACACTGATCTGACGGTTTTTTCTGCCTTTTCTCTCAAATTTAACAAATCCATCTACTTTGGAGAATAATGTATCATCACTACCTCTGCCTACATTTAATCCTGGCTTAAATTTAGTACCTCTCTGACGCACTAAAATACTGCCGGCAGACACGAATTCGCCGTCAAATTCTTTTACTCCCAGTCGTTTCGATTCACTATCACGACCATTTTTGGAACTACCAACACCCTTCTTCTGGGACAATCTCTCCACCCCCCTTAAACAAAAAATTAAAATAATATTTATGCTTCAATACTTTCAATCAAAACTTTAGTATATGGCTGTCTGTGACCTGTTTTTTTGCGATATCTAATTTTAGGTTTATATTTGAAAACCACAATTTTTTTATCCTTACCCTGCTCAATAACTTTAGCTTTTACTGATGCTCCATCAACAAAAGGAGTTCCAGCTTTAAAACCATCATCATTAGAAAGAGCTAAAACTTTATCAAATTCTACAGCTTCTCCTTTTTCTACAGGAAGTTTTTCTACTTTAATGATCTGGTCTTCTTTTACACGGTATTGTTTACCGCCAGTTTTAATAATTGCATACATTACTACATACACCTCCCCTACCTCAGACTCGCCGGATAAAGGTACTCATATTACAAATGAGATTTCAGACCTTTCCCGTGCGGTTTTGGCGTTCTCACCTAGGTGAGAATCTGAAAACTTAATTCCAGATGTTCATTTTAGCATATTATTTAATTATAGTCAAGTTAAATGTGCTCTGGCATATGTCCGGTGCAGATCATCAATTTCTATTTCCACATCAGTTCCTACCATATTCCCTGCTCCATTAACTATAATAATAAAACCATCAATTCTAGCTATACCAGAACTGGAATTACTGGCATGTTCTTCTTCAATTACAACCCTCATCCTATCCCCTGGATTGATATCCAAACTGTCGGGCTTCATTTCTTCTCTGCTCCCTTTTTCCAGAACAACATCTTCATATCTTAATTCTGCATTACCAGAAATATAAATATTTATACCGAATTCATCTTCCAGTTCTTTAAGTTTATCTCCACCTGAACCAATCAGCACAGCTGCAACTTCCGGATGAAGTTCCAGTGCTATTGCCTGATAATGTTCTCTGGAAGTTATTTCATCAATTTGTCTTATTACTTTCATTGCAACAGTTGATTCAGATAAAACCTGTCCTGTTCCACCACAGCAGGGACAGTCTTTCTGCATTAATGTTCCAAAACCTTCTCTAACCTTTTTTCCTGTCATCTCAAGAAGACCAAGCTGAGTTAAACCTAAAATAGATGTTTTAGTTCTATCTTTCTGCAGCTCTTCTTCCAGCAAATTTATTACTTCCTGCTGATCTTCATATTTTTTCATATCAATAAAGTCAATAATAATTATACCACCCATATCTCTCAATTTTAACTGGCGAGCAATCTCTTCCGCAGCTTCTTTATTGGTTTTAACTATAGTATCCTGCAGATTTTTTTTGCCCACAAATTTACCTGTATTTACATCAATAGAGACAAGGGCTTCAGTGTTATCTATTACAATATAACCACCTGATTTTCACCAGACTCTTCTTTTTAAAAGACTTTCAATTTCTTTTTCTATATTATATGCTGCAAGAATAGGAATATTCCTCTGATAAAGAGCAATCCTGCTTTTTAACTCTGGCGCAAAAGTGGAAGTTAAATCCATTAATCTCTGATAATCTTTTTTATCATCTACTACTACTCTATCAATATTATGATCTAAATAATCTCTTATTAAATTTTTTAAAAGATCTTCTTCCTGATAAAGTCTTTCAATACTGTTACTTTTAAAAAACTGATTCCTAATTCTGTTCCAGGTGCCTGAAAGAAAATTATAGTCATTTTTAAAATTTTTAAAATCTTTTTTATAGGCATTTGTTCTAATAATTAAACCTTCTTTGTCAGATTTAAGTTCTGCCGCAATATCCCGCAATCTGTCCCTTTCATCGTTATCAGTAATGCGCCTGGAGACACCAATTTTGCTGTCAGAAGGAATATACACAAAATATCTACCTGGTATGGAAATTTTACAGGTGACTTTTGCACCTTTACTTCCCATTGGCTCTTTAACAACCTGTACCAGCAGCCACTGCCCCGGCTGAAGTACATGCTTAACATTTAATTTCTTTTCTTTCAACATATTCTTTTGATTATTATCCAGAAGTGGATAAAGATCATTTAAGTGAATAAATGCATTTTTAGAAATACCTATATCAACAAAAGCAGCCTGCATACCTGGAAGAACATCCTGGACTCTTCCCCTGTAAATATTGCCTGCAATTTTGTGATAGGTATCCCTCTCAAAAAATAAATCTTCTAAAGAATTATTATTTACCAGTGCTGCCCGTCTTTCCCTATATTCTGAATTAATAATTATCTGTCTGCTCATCTTCTCAACTCCTGACAATGCTGTCTGAATATGGACTATAAAATTTGTTGTTTTTGTTAACAAAAACTCCCTCTCTTATTACATCAAGTGGAGTAATTTTATTAACCGTGGAATATTTTTTCATAAGTGCTCTGTTTAATTCTTCAGGCCTCACATTTCCCCTGCTGCCAGTAACAACAGCAAACTTCCACAAATCTTTTTCCACAATTTCAGCAGAAAATATTCTCGGCTTTAAGTCAACTTCTCTGTCTGCTTTTTTCCGCCTTTTTCTAACAACAACAATTT
>CAZLIW010000046.1:0-9798 GCA_964559325.1 uncultured Halanaerobium sp.
AGCAATAAGAGTAAATGGAAGTGCTGCATTTAAACCTCCAATAAATATATAGCTGAGCCACTTATCTTTAAAATCAAGTTTTCTTTTTGTAAGTAGAGCAAAAAGAAATAAGGCCAAACCTGCAACAATCACTCTAATACCCATAGTTGTTACTGGCCCCAGTACAGGAGCAGCAACTCTTATAAAAAGAAATGAACCTCCCCATAATGAAGCTAACAAAAATAGGGCAGCAATATCCTTTGCCTTCATAAAAATTCTCCTTTATTAACTGCCTGTTTTTAAAATATCTCTTACAATAATATTAATTTCATATTCTAATCTGAAATCAGATATAAAATCGACTACTTCTTTTATACTTTTAAATTTAATTCGCCTCTCTAAAAGTTCAGTGGCCAGCATTATAATAAATTTCTGACCCAAAGCTCTCTTTTTGAGGTTATTAATTCTTTCAAAATCAAGACAGAGTCCTGTATTTCTAATCCTCATTATAATTGTACAGGCCAAAAAGCCTACCATTTCAGCCAGATGTGAGCTGAAATATTCAGATAGATAATCTTCTTTATCACTGTAATATTCATTTGCAAGCTTTGTATACTGTGATCTGAATTCAGCATAGATATCCTCAATAATTGAGAGTAAATAAAATTGATATTCTTTTCTCTCCAGATTATAATCCATACTTATTAGAGAAGCATAATTTAATATTAGATTCCCAAGCAGTCTTCCCATATCAAAAGAAGGTGGTCCAAAAATAGAATATTCCGAATCAAAAACTTTAATTTCTTTATCACTTACAAATATATTGGAGGTATGAAAATCAGAATGAATTAAAGATTCTTTCTTTTTTTTGAATATGCCGCTTAGTTTTTTAACCTCATCTTTTACTTTATCATTCTGACAGAATCTTCTGTTGTCTTCTTTTATAAAAGGATTGACATCATCTTCAGCAAAGGTTGTAGTTCTTTTAAAAATTAAATCATCCCATATGTTTTCTGCATCAGATTTAGAAAAGAAATCTATAAATGACTGTTTTTCTTTTTTGTCAAGAAATAGATTTGAACTAAAAAAAGCTGTCCTGCTCAAAAAATTACCAATCTGTTTAGGAATTATATCGTATTTCTTCTGTTTGATCAATGCACTTCTTAAAAGCTCCATATCCTCTATATACTCAAATACTATTATATTGTTATCCCTGTCAAACAAATATATCTGAGGTACATATTCAGGACATAAATCTTTCCATAATTTAAGTGAATAAAATTCAACATATATTCTCTCTTCAGGCAGAGGGATTTCCATATTTTCTTCTTTAGCAGCTCGAACATAAGGAAGAATCTGTTTCAAAATTACTGACCTACCTGTATATCTATCTTTAACAAGTATAATATTGTTTGCATAACCATCAACACTTAGAGTGTTGGCATTCAAAACTTCAGCATAGAGATAAGATGTCTTTAAAAATATATCTGTATTTTCTTTAATATATTTAACTGCCTCTTCTTCATCAATCAAAATTTCCAGAGACATATTCTCCCCTCCAGATAAGTAAATTTACCTTTTATATATAATATTATATTACAGAAGACAGGTCCATGTAAATTAAAAAATGAAATCTATTAAATACTAATTAATAGAAGCAGCTGTTCAGCTGCTTCTAAATATTTAAACATATAATACTTTCATTATGTAAGTTTAAATTTACAGGTGATATGGCTCATTATTGTTTATTTTAAATGCTCTATATATCTGTTCCAGTATAATCAGCCTTATCATCTGATGTGTAAATGTCATATGAGAAAGAGAAAGTCTGTAATCGACTTTATCCAGCAGATTTTTGCTTAACCCTGTAGCGCCTCCAATAATAAAAGCAAAGCTGCTGTAACCTCTTAGCTGAAGATTTTGCAGTGATTTCGCAAAACCTTCAGATGTCATTGGTTTTCCCCTTACATCAAGTGCAAACACATAACTTCTTTCAGGTATTTTATCTAAAATTCTCGCTGCTTCCTTTTTGCGGATATTTATTAAATCCTTTTCGGAAAAATTACTCCCTAAATTTTCATCTTTTACTTCAATAATCTGCAGATTACAAAATCGCTGAAGCCTTTTTTCAAATTCTGCAATCCCATAATTTAAATAATCTTCTTTTACACTTCCCACTACAACAATATTAACATTCATTAGCGTCATACCTTTTGTCAAGATCAAATAGTTCTGTGGGCTTTTCCTGGACAGCACATTCTAAATTAAGATCTCTGCCAACTTTTAAACCGGATTTCTGTAAGTTATTGTTAACAGTAATATATGCAACTTTAGGATTGTTATTTTCCTGACTTAAATGGGCAAGTACTACTGTTGGAAAATTGCTGTCAATCAAATCCGGTAAAACATCTGCTGCAGCATCATTGGAAAGATGTCCTATTTTACTTTTAATTCTATTCTTTAAATAATAAGGATATTTTCCTGTCATAAGCATTTCCAGATCATGATTGGACTCCAGAATAAGAAAATCTGAACCGCTCAATTTCTTTACTACTTTATCTGTCAGCACTCCTGTATCTGTCGCAACTGCGATTTTCTTCCCATCAACCTGACATATATATCCCACCGGATCAGCTGCATCATGAGAAATACTGTAAGGTGTAAAAGCTAGATCTCCTATCATAAAATCATCGGAAAAAACATTGCAGTTTTCAGGTTTAATTTTCCCTAATTTTTGTTCTCCTTCTGCCCATGTCCCCTGATTGGCATAAAGAGGGATATTATAGCGACGTGACAGGATTCCTGCTCCTTTAATATGGTCATTATGTTCATGAGTTATCAGAACTGCACAAAGGTCTTCTGGATTAAGGTTCAGCTTCTTCATTCTCCGCTCCAGTTCTTTTCCACTCAGTCCCGAATCTATAAGTACAGAATATTTTCCGGAGCTTATATAAACTGCATTACCACTACTTCCACTTGCCAGAACAGCTACTTCTGTTTTCAATTCTTACACATCCATTTCTTCCTGCCAGCTCAAATGATAGATTAAACTTACAATTCCAACAGCAAGATCTTCATTGCGGACAACAATATTCTCAGGAACATACAATCTGGTGGGTGCAAAATTCCAAATCGCCTTAATTCCTGCCTCTACCATTTCATCTGCTACTTCCTGAGCGGCATCTGCAGGAACAGAAATAACTCCTAATTTTATGTTTTTCCCCTCCAGATTTTCTTTAATAGATTGAATACTTTTAACTTCAATACCATTAATCAGATTTCCTATTTTGCTTAAATCATTATCAAAAACTTCTACTATTTCCAGACCCATTATTTCAAAACTGCCATAATTAACAAGTGCACGCCCCAGATTACCAGCACCAACTATAACAGCCGGCCATATCTTATCTACTCCCAGTATCCTTCCAACAGATCTTTTTAATTCCTGAACATTGTAGCCAACTCCACGTCTGCCAAATTCTCCATAATACGAAAGATCTTTCCGAACCTGTGTGGAAGGTATCCCCAGACGCCCTCCCAGATCTTTAGAAGAAACCACCTCCACTTCTTCAAAGGTAGCAAGTTTATCTAAACATCTGTAATAAAGCGGAAGTCTTTCTATAGTTGCTTTGGGTATATTATTCCTCTCTTTCACAAGTAATTCCCCCTATCGATAGTGAAATTAATAACTAATCTATTATAATATTACGATACAAATTACAAAAATCCTTTTTTTAACTTAAAATCAAATTAGGCCGTCAACATTAGACGGCCTTTATATTCAGTCTATTTTACCTGACTGCCGTTTGCAATATCTGCACTAACAGTAGATAAAACCATATTACCCTCCGGATCAGATGCAGCCAAAATCATACCTTCAGATTTGACTCCAAAAATCTCAGCAGGTTCTAAATTGGCAACTATCAAAATCTTTCTTCCGACTACATCTTTAGCAGAATAGTGTTTAGCAATACCAGCAACAAGCTGCCTCTTTTCCAGTCCTATATCCACTTTAAGCTTAATAAGTTTATTGCTGTCTTCAATTCTTTCTGCCTCCACTATTTCTGCGACTCTAATATCGGTCTTCATAAATTCGTTAAATGAAATTCTATCTTTTATATCTTCCAGCTCCAAGTCATCTTCCTCCTTGTCTTTTTCAACTACAGTTCTTGCCTCAACCTTCTGGAAATATTCTTCCATATCTATCCTTGGGAAAATAGGGTCACCATTAATAACCTTTCTACCCGTAATTAAACCACCCCAGACAGCATCTTTCCACTCAGCAGTTTTAATTTCATTTAAATGGCCTAACTGTTCTGCTATTTTATATGGTGTTTCTGTTAGAAATGGTTTTAACATCACTGCAGTTATACGCAGTGATTCCAGCAAATTATATAATACTGTTGACAGCCTGTCTTTCTGATTCTCATCTTTTCCTAAGATCCAGGGAGTAGTCTGATCAATATATTTGTTTGTTCTGCGGACAAAGTTCCACAGCTCTTCAAGCGCTACAGTATAACGGAGCTCTTCCATTTCTTCCTCAACAATGGATTTAGTTTTTTCTGCTTTTGCAATTAAATCTTTATCAACTTCTTCTACAGTTTTTACTTCTGGAATAATACCATCAAAATATTTTTCAACCATGGTAACAGTTCTATTCAGCAGATTTCCCAAATCATTGGCCAGATCAGAATTTATTCTCTGAATAAGTGCTTCTGTAGAATAAGTTCCATCTGAACCAAAAGCAACTTCTCTTAATAAGTAATATCTAATCGCATCTCTGCCAAAGTCATCGATCAGTACAACTGGATCAACAACATTTCCCTTTGATTTTGACATTTTTCCTGATTTGGTTAAAAGCCATCCATGGCCAAAAACCTGTTTGGGAAGTTCTAGATCCAGTGCCATCAAAATTATCGGCCAGATAATTGTGTGGAAGCGAAGTATATCCTTACCTACAAGATGAAGATCTGCCGGCCAGTAATGTTCGAAGTTTTTTGTATCAGTCTTATATCCAATTGCAGTTATATAGTTGCTGAGAGCATCAATCCAGACATAAATTACATGATCTTCATCAATTGGTACTGGAACCCCCCAGTCAAAAGTTGTACGAGATACACTGAGATCATCCAGTCCCTGTTTAATAAAATTAATCATCTCATTTTTTCTACTCTCCGGCTTGATAAAGTCCGGATTATCTTTAATGTGAGCTAAAAGCTTATCGGCATATTTGCTCATTTTGAAAAAGTAGCTCTCTTCTTCCACCCATTCCACAGGACGATGACAGTCAGGACAGACCTTTTCTCCATTTTTTTCTTCAAGCTGTCTTTCTGCCCAGAAAGCCTCACATGGAGTACAGTACCAGCCTTCATATTTATCTTTATAAATATCACCTTTATTATAAAGCTTTTTAAATATTTCCTGAACTACTTTTTCATGTCTTTCTTCAGTTGTTCTGATAAAATAATCATAATCTATATCTAATTTTTTCCATAAATCTTTGAAAGTATCCACTATTTCATCCACATACTGTTTGGTATCTTTACCTGACTCTTTGGCCTTGCGTTCAATCTTCTGCCCGTGTTCATCAGAACCGGTTAAGAACATGGTATCATATCCCTGCATCTTCTTATATCGTGCTATTGTATCTGCCGCTACTGTTGTATATGCATGACCTATATGTAATTTGTCACTCGGATAATAAATTGGGGTGGTTACATAATATGTCCCTTTACTCAAATCTAATCATCCTTTCCCATTTATAATATTTTATTTATCTATTTTAATAGCCACCGCAACTCTATAAACTTCACTTTTGGGTAAACTCCGCAAATCGGCGACTTTTTTTATTGCTTCTTTTTTGTTAAATCCATTATTCATCAAAAGTTTTATATGCTCAAGTATACTAAGATTTTCCCATCCTTCTTCCTCTTCTTCTATTTTTTTTCTTCCGGAAACTACCACCACTATTTCGCCCTTTATTTCTCTGTTTTTGAGCTTTTCTATTACTTCTCTTATATTCCCATAAATTTTTTCTTCATGAATTTTGCTCAGCTCTCTTGCAACCATTATTTTTCTTTCTGCAAGCTCTGAACTGTAATCAGAAAATTCTTTTAGAGTAGATAAAAGTCTATATGGAGATTCATAAAAAGCTGCTGTTTTTTCTTCCAGCGATATTTTATCAATAAACTCAACTCTCTCTTTAGATGATCTCGGAATAAAACCCAGAAAAACAAAGCTGCTCAAATTAAAACCAGAAACAACCAGGGCAGAAACAAAAGCAGTCGGACCGGGAACAGGAATTACTTCAATTCCATTTTCAACTGCCATTTTAGTAATTATTTGACCGGGATCAGATATACCGGGCATTCCAGCATCACTTACAAGAGCAATATTTTTTCCAATCTGAAGTTTTTCCAGTATTTCTTCTGCCCTCTTTTTTTCATTGTGTTCATGATAACTGATCATCCTATTTTTTATGTCAAAATAATTTAAAAGCTGTCCGGTTCGTCTTGTATCTTCGGCTGCAATTATATCAGCTTTTTTTAAAGTTTTTAATATCCTTTTAGATATATCTTCCAGATTACCAAGCGGAGTACCACAAATAAATAATTTTCCGTTCTTCAAACTAACAGTCCTCTCCATAAATTTCTTTTACTTCATCAGTGTAAAAATTACTGTTTTCTCTGTATATGAATAAAGCAGGATCAACCCGCAATCCAGGGTTGGCACCTTTTTTTGCCTTCATTAAAAATATATCTGATTCTTTTTTGGGACGTGAATGCACAAACCGCATTTCCTTTGCCTGAAAATTATAGCGGCTCAAAAGCTCTATTACTTCAGTAAGCCGCCAGCTTCTATAAACAAGATAAAAATTACCACCAAATTTAGTTATCCGTGATGCAGCTTTTATCACATCTTCTATTTCTGCATGGATCTCATGTCTGGCAGCTGCTATAAATTTATTCTCTTTTATTTCTCCAGATTGGACCGGTAAATAGGGTGGGTTGGAAATTACAGCATCAGCAAAACCGGCAGAAAAAACATCTTCCAGTGAACACAAATCTGCTTCTATTATGTCCACACGCCCCTCAAGATTGTTAACTTCCACATTTCGGCGGGCCAGTTCAACCAGTGGTGATTGAATTTCCACACCACTAACTTTTATTCCACTATTTTTGTATGCCAGAAGCAGAGGAATTACACCGGACCCGGTTCCCAGATCAACTACTCTATCACTCGGCCTAAACTCAGCAAAATTTGCCAGTAATACTGAATCGGTTCCAAATTTAAAATATTTATCATTTTGAATAATTTTTAGCTCATTTTCAATCAAATAGTGAGTCTCTTCCATAACTTTATTTCTCCTCACCCTGATTTTCCAGCAGATTAAGGCAGAAAAGACAGTCTCCTTTTCTTTTTTCTCCAAAACTGAGCGGACAGACGTGATATCCCTCATCATAAATATGAATTAAATTTATATACCCCTGTCTTTCAGAAGGAATTTCATCTTCACCTTCATATTTAAAAATAAGATTCTTTAATTCATCATTTTCTGTGCGCAGTTCTTCATTTTCCTGATAAAGCTGGTAAGTTATATCTTTTAATTTATGAAATCTAAGAGAAAGGGCTTCTATCTGCTCCTGGAAGTGGGCAAGGGCACTGAGAACTTCTTGATCCATCAGTTTTTCCTTCCTTTCAGTCAAAATCATATTCATCCAAATCTTCAACATCAACTTCTATATAATCTTCTCCACCTATATCAACTTTAATTGTTTTCTTAACAAGATTGCGGTCCACAATCTCTCCTTCTCCAATTTCTAGATCTACAGTTTCACCAACATTTGGCATTATTTCTTTGAGTTTTTTATATGTTTTTGATTCGTATTCCAGACAACACATAAGTCTACCGCATAATCCTGATATTTTAGCAGGATTAAGTGAAAGATCCTGTTTTTTAGCCATCTTAATTGAAATCGGCTGAAAATCTCTCAAAAAAGTAGCACAGCAGATTGGACGACCACATGGCCCCAGACCTCCCACCATTTTGGCTTCATCTCTAACCCCAATCTGACGCAGCTCAATTCTTGTTTTAAAAACACGAGCTAAATCTTTAACAAGCTCTCTAAAATCGACTCTTCCATCAGCTGTAAAATAAAATATTATTTTATTGTGATCAAAGGTGTACTCAACATCTATCAGCTTCATAGGAAGCCCGTGTTTATCTATCTTTTTAAGACAAATATCATAAGCCTCTTCTTCTAAATGCTGGTTTTCCTCATGCTTTTCTTTATCTTTTAAAGTTGCTTTCCGCATGACATCTTTTAAAGGAGCGACTATCTCTTCTTCAGTCACTTCCTTTTTCCCTAAAACAACTTTACCATATTCAATTCCTCTCGCTGTTTCTACAATAACAAAATCACCGGCTTCAAGCTCTATATTACCAGGATCAAAATAATAGATCTTGCCGGTTTTTTTAAAACTAACTCCTACTACAGTATACATTCAATTACACACCTCAATTTATTTTTATATCTACTTTTGATCTAACTGGCGCAGTTTAAAAAACAATACTTCTAAGGTTAAATCTTTACGGACATTACTCTCAATATACTTTTTTGCAAGTTCAATATATTCAAGTCTATCTATAATATTTTTTTCTGTGTATTTATCAGTACTCTTCTTTAATAAATCAAGATAGTCAATGTTTTTGACTCCCTGCTCATAATTCTGTTTAATCATAATTATATCGCGATACCAGTTTGATAGCAAATAAAAGAAAGGAAAATCATTATTGATTAACTTATTAAACTGATCTGCTGCCAAAAATATCTCCACAGTAGTTTTCTCTTCAATATTTGCTATAAAATTATATATATTTTTTCTTTCTTGAAAAAAAGACTCATTTTCTGCAAATTTAACAGCTCTGCCCTGGCTTCCTTCTGCAAGATAGGATAATATTTCTGCCTTATTATGTGACAGACCTTTTTTTAATAAAATATCTTCTATCAGTTCAGCAGAAACATCAGTTAATTTCACTTCCTGACAGCGAGATACTATTGTGGGCAAAAGCTTTCCGGCATCTTCAGCAAGAAGTATTATAGTAGCAAATTCAGGAGGTTCTTCCAGTGTCTTAAGCAGGCTGTTTGCTGCCTCTTTTGTCATTAAATCAGCATCTTCAATAATATATATTTTTCTTTCACTTTCATATGGTTTATATGCTATTTCTTTTTTTAATTCCCTAATCTGATCTATTGATATTGCAGATTTATCCTCAGCCCTGGCTATAATCTTTAAATCCGGATGATTGCTGTGATCCACTTTGCGGCAGCTTATACAGCTGTCACAACTGTCCAGTTCTTTTTTGCTGCAGAAAACTGCTTTGGCAAATTCCAGCGCAAGCTTCTTTTTTCCCAGTCCACTCTGGCCAGAAAACAAATATGCATGGCTGATGCGTCCTTTTTTAATTTCATCTTTTAATATTTCTACAGCTTTATCCTGACCTCTTACCGAAGAAAAACTCATTTTTGAATTACTCCTTTTTTTACCTAAAGTTTAAGAAATTTTTCAACATCGATAATAAATACTGTGGCTCCTCCAATTTTGATCTCCATAGGGAAGGAATAATAGCCCTCAAGAGAATTGGCAACAGGTGACATCGGTGCTACAGTTTTTTTGCGTGATTTGCAGTTTTCTCTAATTATTTCTATTACTTCATCTACATGCGCTTTATCAGAACCTATCATAAAAGTGGTATTACCTTCTCTTAAAAATCCACCGGTAGAGGCCATTTTTGTAGCCTGAAATCCATCTGTAGTT
>CAZLIW010000047.1:0-9536 GCA_964559325.1 uncultured Halanaerobium sp.
TGGACAAATCTCTTGAAATGGTCGGTATGGCAGGTTTTCAAAAATTTGCTCCTCATAAATTATCTGGTGGTCAGAAGCAGAGAGTTGCAATAGCCGGGGTTATTGCCATGGAACCTGACTGTATAGTACTTGATGAACCTACAGCAATGCTTGATCCACAGGGGCGGAAAGAAGTTATGGAAACAATTGAATTTTTAAATAAAGAAAAGAATATAACTATAATACACATAACCCACTTTATGGAAGAAGCTGCAGGTGCTGATAAAATTCTAGTCATGCACCAGGGAAAAGTTATTCATCAGGGAAGCCCAAGAGAAATATTCCGGAAGGTCAATAAATTAAAAGAAGTTAACCTGGATGTTCCGGTAGCTGTTGAAGTTGCAGAAATCCTCCGTCAGAATCAAATTACAATACCCGATATTTTAACAATTGATGAGTTGGTGGATTCTTTATGTTAATCGATCTAAAAAATGTTAAACATATCTATAATGATGAAAATAATGTAACTGCTTTAAATAATATAAATTTAGAAATTGATAAAGGTGAATTTATTGGTATTGTCGGGCATACAGGATCCGGCAAATCCACTCTGGTTCAGCTTTTTAATGGGTTAATTAAGCCGGTTCAGGGTGTGGTAAAGGTTGATGATATAGAGGTAAGTGGTGAGAAAAAAAATTTAAAAGAAATACGCAGGCGTGTTGGGCTTGTGTTTCAGTATCCAGAACATCAGCTATTTGAAGAAACAGTTTATGAAGACATTGCTTTTGGACCTAAAAATCTTGGTTTTAATGAAGATGAAATAGAAACAAGGGTTGCAGAAGTAATGGAGCTGGTTGGGCTGGATTTTAATGAGTTTAAAGACCGATCTCCTTTTAACTTAAGTGGTGGTCAGCAGAGAAAAACTGCTATTGCTGGAGTTTTAGCATTAAAACCGGAAGTTCTTGTCTTAGATGAACCGACTGCTGGTTTGGATCCCAATGGGAGAGAACAGCTTTCTAATTTGCTGAAACATCTTCATGAGACTTTAAATATGACAATTATATTGATTTCACACCGTATGGAGGAAATAGCCCAGCTGGCAACTCGAGTAATTGTTATGCATGAAGGTGAAATAGTGATGGATGGAAGTCCAATTGAAGTTTTTTCCAAAGGACAAAAGCTGCATCGGCTTTCACTGGAACTGCCGCAAATATCAGAAATACTGCACAGATTAAATGAAAAAGGTCTTGATATTAGAACAGATCTTTTTTCAATTAATGATGCCTCATCTGAAATTATAAAAGCATTGAGAGGTAATTAAAAATGCTAAAAGATATTACCATAGGACAGTATATTGCCAGAGATTCTCTGGTACATTCACTGGATGCCAGAATAAAAATAATAATAACAGCAGTTTTAATAGCAGCTTTATTTATGGTCGATACTTTTACAGGTTTTGGTATATTTTTCCTGTTTTTATTGATTTCAGTACTACTTTCCAAACTTCCTGTGATGCGGGTTGTAAAAGGACTAAAACCCATTTTGTTTTTAATACTGCTTACTTTATTTATCCATGTATTTTTGACCGGTGGGGGTGAAGTTCTCTGGTCCTGGAAATTTATTTCTATTGAATCAAATGGGGTTTATACCGGATTTTTTATGGTGACAAGGATTTTTCTGTTAATTATGTTTACTTCATTATTAACTTTAACAACTTCACCATTAAAACTCACTGATGGAATAGAGTATATTCTCAGCCCCTTAAAAAGATTTGGTGTACCGGCCAGTGAATTATCAATGATGATGACAATTGCTCTCAGATTTATACCCACTCTGCTGGAAGAAGCAGATAAAATAATGAAAGCTCAGATGGCCAGGGGGGCAGATTTTGAGTCAGGCAATCTGATTGAAAGAGCCAAAAGTCTTGTTCCACTGCTGGTTCCTCTATTTATAAGTGCATTTAGAAGGGCTGATGATCTTGCACTTGCGATGGAATCACGCTGTTATCGCGGTGGTGAAGGACGGACAAGATTACATGAAATGAAATATCATTATACTGACTTTATAGCTTTATTTATTATACTATGTTTGTCTGTACTGGTTAGTAATTTTTAGGTGAAGATAATGAAGAGAAATATAAAAATAGTTGTTGAATATGATGGTACAAATTACAGTGGATGGCAGATACAAAAAAACACTCCGTATACTATTCAGCAAGTATTAGAGGAAGCACTTTCAGAATTAAATAAATCCAGAGTTGATATTACAGGTGCAGGAAGAACAGATGCCGGGGTTCATGCGGCTGGTCAGACGGCAAATTTTTTTCTTGATGTTTCAATACCTGTAGAAAAAATACCATTAGCTGTAAATACCTGTCTTCCTTCAGATATTGTATGTATAAAGGCTGAAGAAGTACCAGATGATTTTCATGCCAGATATAATGCAAGTGGGAAAAAATATCGGTACAGGATTTTAAACAGTGATTTTAATTCAGTTTTTATTAGAAATTATGTATATAAAGTTCACAAAAAACTGGATATTGAATTGATGCAGAATGCTGCAGAAATTTTAGAAGGCTGTCATGATTTTGCTGCTTTTATGGCTTCTGGTGGAGCGGTAGATTCTACAGTTAGAAATATTTATTCACTTAATGTTTATCCAGCCCGGTCAGATCAAATTTGGATCGATGTCATCGGTGATGGATTTTTATATAATATGGTGAGAATAATTGCAGGTACATTAATAGAAATTGGTAAAGAAAAGAGAAGTTTAAAAAATGTAAAAAAGGCTTTAAAGAAAAGAAAAAGAAAATATGCTGGATTTACAGCACCTGCAAAAGGACTGACACTAATTGAAGTTTTTTATGATTAATTGTAAAAGATGCTTGACAAATTAAGAAGATTGTATTAAAATTACTATGAATTATTCTGTCCAACAAGCCCCGTTGAGAATATATTCAGCAATTGAAGTAAGAATATATGTAATAAGGAGGGATAATGATGACAACTTTTATGGCAAAACCAGAAGAAGTAGAAAGAAATTGGTATGTAGTTGATGCAGAAGGAAAAACTTTAGGCCGTCTGGCTTCTAAAATAGCGCAATATCTTCGTGGAAAACATAAGGTAACATATACTCCTCATGTTGATGTTGGAGATTATATTATTGTAGTTAATGCTGAAAAAGTAAAGCTTACTGGAAAAAAGTGGAGTGATAAAAAATATTACCGCCACAGCAATTATCCAGGTGGTATTAAAGAATTCACATATGAAGATCTGCGCAGTAAAAAACCTGAGTTTATTATTGAAAAAGCTGTTAAAGGAATGCTGCCGGGTAATAAATTAGGTAGAAAAATGTTTAAAAAATTAAAAGTTTATAAGGGTGCAAATCATCCTCATCAGGCACAACTGCCTGAAAAAATTGAACTGTAAATGAGAAAGGAGGAATTTTAATAGATGGCTGCTGAAGTACAATACAGAGGTACAGGGCGAAGAAAAACTTCTACTGCACGTGTTCGCCTACTGCCTGGAGATGGAAAATTTATTGTTAATGAGCGTGAAATTGATAATTATTTTAATAGAAAATCCCTGATTAAAGATATAATGTCACCACTCGAAGTAACAAGTACTGCTAATACATTTGATATAATTGTTAATGTACAGGGTGGAGGTCTTTCCGGTCAGGCTGGTGCTGTAAGACATGGAATAGCAAGAGCCTTACTGGAAGTTGATAAAGACTACAGAACACCACTAAAAAAAGCAGGGTATTTAACAAGAGATTCCCGTATGAAAGAAAGAAAAAAATACGGACTCAAAAAAGCGAGAAAAGCACCTCAATTCTCAAAAAGATAAATTCATTATATTTATACAGCAGGGAGATTTTTATCTCTCTGTTTTTGTATATAAATATTAAAATAAGAGGTGAGTAAAGATGTCTATTAAATGTACAGCTCTGCTTCCACATCCACCGATTATTATACCGGAAATTGGAGGTAGAGAGCTTGAAAATGCGGAAGAAACTGTGCAGGGTGTTAAAAAAACAGCTGCAAAAATGGCAGAAAATGAAGGATTGGATCTGTTGATTACAATTTCACCCCATGGACCGGTATTTAAATCACATGCAGCTGTGGTAGTGAAAGAAAATTTGTTCGGCAGTTTTAAAGAGTTTGGAAAACCATCTTTAAAATTTAAAGAAAAGTCTGACATTGATTTTTCTCAGAATTTGGTCAATAATGCAGAAAAAGAAGGTTTAAATTTGGCTGGGTTGAATGCTGATGATCTCAAAAGATATGGAATTGAGGAAGAACTTGACCATGGAATAATGGTTCCCTGGTATTATATCAAACAGGCCGGTCTGGATCTGCCGCTTATTCCTATCACCATAGGATTCATTTCCTATCGTGAACTTTTTAAGATTGGTAAAATTATAGCAAAAACAGCAGAACAGATGGGTTATAATATTGCTGTTTTAGCCAGTGGAGATCTTTCTCACCGCTTAAAAAGAGGAGCACCTGCCGGTTATCATCCTGATGGAGAAGTTTTTGATAAAACATTAATTGATAAACTTAAAAACAAAAAATTTAAAGAAGTTTTAGACATTGACAAAAAGTTAATTGAAAATGCAGGAGAATGTGGTATGCGCCCGCTAATTATGATGCTTGGTTCTATAGAGGGTAAAGATGTTGATGTCGATTTCTATTCTTATGAAGGTCCTTTTGGTGTTGGTTATGCTGAACTATATTTTCAGGTTAAATAATTTCAGATGAAAATTTACACAGTTGTTTAACCGGTCTGCCTGAGGAGCAGAAAATAGATAATTTTTGAATAAATAACTAATTAAAAACATTGTTAAAGGAGTTAAAACTATGAGCAGTGATAAAAAAATCATTACAGATCTTGCAAGAAAATCAGTTGAAGCATATGTTAAATCCGGTATTCAGATTGATGTTCCTGATGATTTGCCAGAAATTTTACAGCAGAAATCAGGTGCTTTTGTAACATTAAAGAAAAATAATAAGCTCAGGGGATGTATTGGGACCATAAAAGCGGTACAAAAAAATGCGGCAGAAGAAATTATCAGCAATGCTATTAGTGCTGCAGAAACAGATCCCCGTTTTAGTCCGGTACAGAAAAATGAGCTTGATGAGCTCGAAGTATCGGTAGATCTGCTGTCAGAACCTAAAAAAGTAGAGTCTCTGGATGAACTTGATCCAAAAAATTATGGTATAATTGTTCAGGGAAGTCATCAGACAGGACTTCTGCTGCCTGATTTAAATGGTATAGATACAGTAGAAAAACAGATTGCTGTGGCAAGAAAAAAAGCTGGTCTGCCGGAAAGTGAGGATATAACAATATATAAGTTTTCTGTGAGAAGGTTTAAAGAAAATGACTAAAAAAGAAGCACTTTATTACAGCAGTGAGGACAATTTATCGGTTTTATGCAAATTATGTCCACATAACTGTTTAATAAAAGAAGGAAAAAGCGGTATCTGCAGGGTAAGAAAAAATGAAAATGGCAGATTATATTCCTTAAATTATAATAAGATAAGCTCGATAGGAGTTGATCCAGTGGAGAAAAAACCTCTGTATCATTTTTATCCGGGCAGTAAAGTTCTCTCTGTAGGAACCTATGGCTGTAATTTTAGCTGTACTTTCTGTCAGAACTGGCAGATCAGTCAGAAGACACCGGCATTAAGAGAATACAGTGCTGAAGAAATTATTGCTGTTGCTAAAAAAAAGGATATAAATATGCTGGCTTTTACTTATTCTGAACCTGTTGTCTGGTATGAATATGTTAGAGAGGCTGCTGAACTGGCAAAAAAAAATAATATAAAGACAGTTCTTGTCAGCAATGGTTTTATAGAAAAAGAACCACTGGAAGATCTGATTCCGTTTATTGATGCAGCAAATATTGATCTGAAGTCTTTTAACAGCAGTTTTTACAAAAAATATTGTGGTGGAAGTTTAGACCCAGTAAAAAATACTATAAAGAAAATGGCAGAGACCATACACCTGGAGCTAACCAATCTTATAATAACAGATTTAAATGACAGCAGGGAAGAGATAGAAGAAATAACAGACTGGATTACATCTATTGATAAAAATATACCTCTCCATTTGAGCAGATATTATCCTGCTTATAAACTTCAGAAAAAATCTACAGATCCTGAAATATTAAAAATGGCTTATAAGACGGCAAAGAAAAAGCTTTCCTATGTATTTCTGGGTAATATCAATATAGCAGGTGCTGGAGATACTATTTGTCCTAATTGTGGGGAAACAGTAATTAATAGAAGTGGATACAGCATCAAAAATTTAATTAAAGATGGTAAATGCCCTTACTGTGGAACTGATGTAAAAGGTCAATTTTGAGTTTAAAGCAAAAAATCATATCCGTAAATAAATATAATATAATTTGTCAGATAAGCTGTGTAAAATAAAACAGCAGGCACCAGGCTGTTTTTGCTGAGTCTGTAAATATAATTGGCTGTTAAAACGGCCAGAAATAATATTAGAATTTTTTCTGATCTAAACTCCAGCAGCATTATCGGAAAAAAAAGAGCTGTCAGCACAGATGCAATAACAGCAGGGAACTTTAGTTCAAAAAGAGCAAAAATTACTTTATTAACTAAAAACATTTCTGCAACTGAAATAACAGCTGTAGAAACTAAGATTATCATAATGAGTGGGAGACCACTCATTATTGATTTTAAACTGTCTGCTCTATAGACAGGATCAAATTCTCCACCTATATTTGCTTGAGCAGCTGTATAAGTTATTAAAACTGCTGATATAAAAAATATAACAAAAAAAGCTGCTGAGAGAGATATGCTGAAATTAAAATTTTTAAAATCAAAACCCAGGTCTTTAAGAGAAAAATCGTAGATTAGATTAAAATAACTATAAAAAACAGCAGAAAAAACAGCAGAAGCAATAGTTTTCAGCATAAATGCCAGAAAATCATTTATAATAATAATGTCAGCAAATTCAGAGCTGTTTAAATAAAAAACAGTAATAAATAAAAAACTCCAGATAAATAATATTATCAAAACATCTTTGTAATTTAATCTATTATCCTTAAATAAATTTTCCATTATTTTTCACCTCATCTTAATATATTTTCTATAATATTTAGGTAAAACCTTTAAATTGAAATAGTTTTTAATTATTAATTATATCTCAGGAAGGTAAAACAGCTGTCTTTCCAGAATAAATATTTTAGAGGTGTTTTTATATGAACTGGAAAATAGTAACCAGTATAGTCGATATATTTATAATAACAGTTATAATATATTATCTCTTAAATATAATATCAGGTACAAGAGCGGTACAGCTTATAAAAGGCTTGATTTTGATATTTGCTGCAGCGTTAATAAGCCAGCTTTTAGAGCTCAATACTGTAAACTGGTTTCTGCAGAGCTTTTTAACTATTGTGCTGGTGGCTCTGCCTATTGTATTTCAGCCAGAATTAAGGAGGGCTCTTGAACAGATAGGGCGCGGTGGATTTCTAAGGGAGCAGTTCTGGCAGAACTGGGGGCCGAGAGAATTTAACGAAATTGTTTCTGCAGTTACGGAATTATCTGAAAACAAAACAGGAGCTTTGATTGTATTATCCAGAAAAGTAGGCTTAAAGAACTATATCCAGACCGGTATCAGTCTTGATGCAGATATAAGCAAGCAGCTTTTAGAAAATATTTTTTTTCATAAGGCTCCCCTTCATGATGGAGCTGTTATAATAGAAGACGGGAAAATTAAAGCTGCCAGCTGTTTTTTAAATTTATCTACCAGATCAGATCTTAATCCACGTCTGGGAACAAGGCACAGAGCTGCTATAGGTATTACAGAAGAATCTGATGCTCTGGCCATTGTAGTTTCAGAAGAAACAGGTGTAATATCCCTTGCGGTTTCTGGACACCTCCGGCGGCATCTTGATGAAGCAGAATTAAGAGAATCTCTTTTCAGCTATTTTGATATTAATAAAGGGAAATCCTTTATGAGGAGGCACGGATAATATGTTTTCTCTACAGGAAAAACACAAAAAGATACTGCTTGCTTTATTTATAGCTATTTTACTGTGGACTTATGCCAATAATCAGGCTAATAATCTCCTTAGTTTTGGTGAAGAGAGAAATGAATCGTTTATTGTTAATTTAGAACACAGGAATCTGGATGATAAATATCGAGTTAAATCGACATCAGGAGATAAAGCTGTGGTAAGGATTGATTATGTGTCATATCTGGTTCAGCTTGATAAAGAAGATATAAATGCTTATATAGATTTGAAAGATGTTTCAATTGGTGATAATATAAAAATAATTGAAGTAAATGTTCCAGCCGGGTCCAGACTAATTAGTACAGATCCAGGTTATGTTGTTGTTAATATTGAAGAGAAATAAATATTATGTTGAGGTGAATTTTTTGAAGAAGTTATTTGGAACTGATGGTGTGCGTGGTGTTGCAAACCAGGAATTAAAGGGAGATTTAGCCTATAAACTGGGCAGAATAGGCGGTTTTTTTTTAACAGAGAATTATAATAAAAAACAGCGACCGAAAGTGATCATTGGTAAAGATACCAGATTATCTGGTGATATGCTGGAAGCAGCTCTTATGGCCGGTTTAACTTCGGCTGGGATCGATGTTTGCCGGCTTGGTATTATACCTACTCCAGGAGTATGTTATCTTACAGCAAATAAAGATGTACAGGGAGGTATAATGATTTCTGCTTCACATAACCCAACTGCAGATAATGGTATTAAGCTTTTTAATGAAAAAGGAATAAAGCTGAGTGATGCAGAAGAACTTGAAATAGAGGCGTCTTTTTTTGCAGGCAGAGAAAAAGAACTTCCCTATCCTGTTGATGGTGATATTGGTATTGTAGATGAAAAATATGACTGGATTTCTCAGTATATTGAATATCTTATTTCTTCTGCTGAAAATAATTTAAAAGGACTTAAAGTTGTAATAGACTGTGCAAATGGAGCAGCTTACAAAACAGCTCCAGAAGTATTTCGCAGGCTGGGAGCAGAGATAAGTGTAATTAACAATCATCCCAATGGGGCTGCAATTAATGTTAACTGTGGTTCAACTTCGCCAGAGCTTGCAGCAGCTGAAGTGAAAAGAATAAATGCAGATTTAGGAATTGCCCATGATGGTGATGCAGATAGAGTAATACTAATAGATGAAGCTGGAGAGGTTGTACCAGGGGATAATATAATGGCAGTTGCAGCTTTAAATATGATGAAAAAAAATAAGCTGAACAAAAATACTGTTGTTACGACAAGATACAGCAATCTTGGTCTAACAGAGACATTAAATAAAGCTGGTGGAAAAGTTATTTTAACTAAAAATGGAGACAGATATGTTCTGGCAGAGATGCTGAAAAATGATTATAAACTGGGTGGAGAAAAATCAGGTCATATTATTTTTAGTGAATATAATACAACAGGTGATGGAATTTTAACCGCGGTTAAAATTGCAGAAATAATGAAGCAGGAAAATAAGAGTTTAAGTGAATTGAAATCTGTTATGCATTACTGGCCCCAAATTCTGGATAATATTAAA
>CAZLIW010000047.1:9546-9759 GCA_964559325.1 uncultured Halanaerobium sp.
ATCGCGAGGGCAAGCCCCAGCAGTTCATTCACATTGCTGAAGTGATTGCTGAGGCTGAGTCTGATTTAGGCAGTCAGGGCAGAGTTTTTGTCAGAGCATCTGGAACTGAACCACTTGTAAGAGTCATGCTGGAAGGCAGGAAAGAAAAGAAGTTGGACAAATGGTCTGAGAAAATAAGAAAGATAATAGTGGAAGAGTTAAATTAATATACTT
>CAZLIW010000048.1:0-4551 GCA_964559325.1 uncultured Halanaerobium sp.
GATAAAATGAGGTTCATTACCTGAGCATTATCATGTTTTAAAACTGCTTTAGCAATAACTCCTCTTTTGTTCTGATTTCCTTCTAGTTCACTTAATTTAATAATTTCCACCAAAATCATTCCTTTCATTTTCATAATATCAACTGTCTTATTTTTGTTATCTTTAGTATATTACTATAGTTTATAAGCTTCTATGATATATATCACGCATATTGATTTACATAAACAGTAATTCAACAAAAATGATTTCCTTTATCAAATAAATATATGCTCTATTCTTTGTAAAATAAAATCCGGCGCATCATCTAAAAGTTCCATTTCCGGTTCAGTTAAAGAATATTCGATTATTCCCTGCATCGAACCAAAAAAATAAACTGCCATTAAATGAGTATTTATATCCTTAATTTCTTCTCTTTTAACACCAATTTCAAAAATCATTTCCAACATGTTGATCATAGAGTTCATATGTTCTTTTATTTCTCCACTTTTTTCTCCTCTGGAAAAATTTTTTTCCCGAACAAGAACTCGTCCTAAATGTGGATTTTTTGCTAAAAGAGAAAAATGTCCTGATAAAAATTCATTCAAAAATTCTTTAATTGTCAAATTTTCTTTTTTTAATTCTGACATATATTCCATTCTTCTTTTCATTTCATTTTTAAATATATATGATAATACCTCATCTTTGCTGGAAAAATAATTATAGATTGTTCCAACCGCAAGACCAGCTTCATCAGCAATATCCTGCATTCTAGTATTAAAAAAACCTTTTTTTGATATAACTTCAACTGCCGCTTTTTTTATTTTATTTCTATTATTTAGGGTCAATAAAACCAACTCCTTGAATGAATGTTCATTCATATTATAGCAATATAAAGTATTATTGTCAAGTTTATTTTACCCTTCTCCAATTTTAACTGGAGAAGGGTTGTTATTTTTTAGCTTCAGCTTAAGAATTCTGCCATATCTTTTTCAAAATTACCAATAGTAGTTAAATCAAATTTATTAACAATAGTTTCTGCTACATTTTCTGATAAAAATACAGGTTTTAACTATTATTTATTTAAATTCTTCATATCTTCTTTTATTTCTTCCACAAGTCTATCTATTTCTTTATAATCTTCTTTATCTCCATGACCTTTAGCTATCACTGGTTCATAAAGTTCCACTTTAAGATTTGGCATTAAATCAAGCAGTTTATCTGTCATTCTTCCTGCCCAGCCATATGAACCAATTATAGAAGCATATTTGGTTTTTGGTTTAAGAATATTTGCCAAATATGCTGCATAAACTGCAGCTGGATGTGGACCTGTTAATACTGTTGGAGAACCAATAACTATTGTTGAAGCATCAACTAGTGATATGGCAAGATCACCTAAATCAACATCGGTTAAATTAAATGGTTTAACCTTAATATCTTCTTCAATTAGTCTTTCTACAAAATAATTTACAAGATCATCTGTACTGCCGTGCATTGAAACAAATGGCACTACAACTTCAGGTTTGACTTTATCATTTATCCAGTCTTTATATGCATCAATAATCAAATCCGGATTTTGATAAATAGGTCCATGGCTTGGTGCTATCATGCTGATATTATAATCTTCCAATTTGGCCATGTTTTTCTTGATAATCATTCTAAACGGCATCATTATTTCTGCATAGTAACGCTTGCTGCCTTATAAACTTCAGCTTCGTCTTCAACATATAGATCAGAAGTTGCCAGATGTGATCCAAAAAAATCACAGGAGAAAAGAATTTCTTCTTCCTGCAGATATGTGGAAATAGTTTCCGGCCAGTGAACCCATGGAGTATCAATAAATTCAAGTGTTTTACCGCCCAGGTCAAGAGTTTCTCCATCTTCAACTATTTTTATTTTCTCTTCATCTATATCCAGCAGATCTAAAAGCATTGATTTTGCCTTCTTACTGCTTAAAACAACTGCTTCGGGATACTCTTCAAGAATATAAGGAATAGAACCGGAGTGATCCTGTTCAGCATGATTTGATACAATATAATCAATTCTATCAATTCCCAGCTCATCTAAATTGTTAAGCAGATCATCTTTAAAATCAGGTTCAACTGTATCTATTAATACTGTTTCATCTTCACCTTCTATTATATATGCATTGTAACTTGTTCCATCTGGAAGTGGAATCAATTCATCAAACAGCTTTCTGTGCCAATCTATAACTCCAACACTATAAATGTTTTTTCTTATCATTCTATACATTAAAATACCTCCTCGAAGTTTAAATACCTTTGCACTATTTTATAATTAATCTTAATCCCGATTAATTTTATCAAGTTTATTATAATATGATTATATACATACTTCTGTGATATATGTCATATAACTCAAAAAAACATCCTAAAATATGGATGTTTTTAAAAGATATTTTTATTTATAGTTAACAGTATTTAAATTAATACTGAAAATTGTATATTTATCAAACCCTTCTTCTACTTCAGCAGTTATGGAAAAAGGTAAATTTAAGCCTCCGATATTTTGATAATTACTGTAATATGCAGTATATTTGAACATCGAATTACCTAAAACAAATTTCTTGCTTTCAATAGAATTAAGAGATCCATCATCATTAAAAGTTAAGATGAAATCCATCTTTTTATTTCGCCCTTCTACTCTTGCTAGAGATCTCCTGCTGCTCATATAATCCCAGCTGATTCTTCCATCCAAAGCAAAATAATGGGGAAACCATGGTGCAAGTATAATATATTTATTTAACATATATGCTTCTGCATTACTATCTGTATATTTATAATTATCTTTTATACCAAAATATTTTAAACTTAAAATACTTTCACGTTCTAAACTTTTTTCTCTCAATCTACAAAAACTAATTTTATTTTTTATATATGAATCACAGATATAATTGTGCTCTTTTAATGAAAAAAAACCTTTTCCACTAAAATTCTTTAATTTTCCATATTTTTCAGTTCTATAGCCTCCATAGTATTCTATATCTGCATAAGATGGACTTCTGCTGCTGTTAAGTTTGGTGTACTGCAGATATTTTTTTAAAGGGGAAGGAAATCGGCTGCTGTCCGCTTTTATCAAATTTTTATCAGAAATTTCATATCTAGACTGAAGCTGATTAATAGTCTGCTTATATTCCCAGTTCATATATATGTTTACCAGAACAGTGTAACCACTCAAAGTTATTACTATCAACAGCAATATGATAACCAATTTTTTCAACAATAAAATCACCCCTTTTGCAGCCCCTTTATAAAATGTCAACTGTTAAATATGAAGGCACAATCTTCTATTTAAAGCTTTAAGACAGGCCTTACCTATTGCAACAGGTAGATTGTTTTTAACATAAACAGCCCCAACAAGTTTTTCCATTAACTGATTTTCGGGTTCATTATAAACAGAAATCTGAGAAATCAATAAATCTTCTTTACCATTTATTGTAAATACATCTTCTATAACCAGTTTTTCCGGAAAAGATGTGTTTTCTTTTATCAATGCAAGAACACCTCTGGCAATTGTTTTTTCCAGAACTTCTCCAAAATTAGACTCGGCTGTCCTCTCAACTTCTCTGTCATTTATCAGCATCTTTATATGACAGATATCTCGGTTATTTTCACAATAAATAGATATAAGTTCTACCCTCTGTCCTGTAATATTTGCTACACTGTCTTTAAATTCATTGCTAATTTGAGCTATACTTATTTTCTTATGGTCAATCTGATATTGAGAATTAACTAAAACAATAGTCTCTATGTCTCTAACAATTCTTTTAGGATCTCTGTCACGGCTTGCAATAACATGGATCTCATCAATTTTTTTATTTCCGGTAATATGACAGGAAATTACACCTTCCAGTTCTTCAACCAGATTTATTAATTCTGCAAACATCTACTTCCCTCCAACTATTTAATATTTATATGACAGCTCATAAGATTTTTGTTCAACATCACTGTAAGTTCTATCAAAACTGCTGTCAAAAAAACCTCCATCTATCAGCTTAATCATGTGTTCAACTACTTCAGGATCAAACTGTGTTCCAGAACAATCCTGCAGTTCTTCTATAACTTCAATTTTATTCATAGCCCTTTTATAACTTCTCCCTGTTGTCATCACATCAAATGCATCACATACACTCAAAATTCTGGCACCAATTGGTATCTCATAACTTTTTAAACCTGCTGGATAACCATTACCATCATACCTTTCATGATGGTACAGTATTATTTCCAGGTCATCATTGATTAAATCTATATCTTTAAGCAGCTCATAGCCATAATTAGAATGTCTTTTCATCTCAATATATTCTTCCATGGTTAATTTTTCTGAGCTCTTTAAGATTTCATCATCAACTGAAATTTTCCCTATATCATGGATCTTAGCTATATTTACAATTTTCTCACATTTGCCCCTGGCAAGACCCATTTCCCTGCTTAAGTGATATGTATAAAAAGCCACCCTTTTGCAGTGTCCTTCTGTATAATGATCTTTAGAATCAATAACTTTCAAAAAGCTCTCTATAATCTGTGTATATGCATTTAACTGCTGAAGTCGGGAATA
>CAZLIW010000048.1:4561-9735 GCA_964559325.1 uncultured Halanaerobium sp.
TCTCCATCATATAAAAAAGTTAGTTTAGAGAATATAGAAAAAATCCTTAAATATATATAATAAAACTATTGTTAGAAGAAAAAATATTTTTCCAAAATAGATATAGGCACTGTAAAGAATTATTCCAATAAAATATGAGGTGACCAGATTTTTAGACAGCTCAAAAAAATATACAAGTAATGAACTTTTTGCTGTCTCACTACCTGAAATTCTTAGCACAATAAAAACTAAAAGATTATTTATTATAAAATAAATCAAAGCCGCTGCAAACATAGCGAAAAATTTATATTTTTCTACATAAAAACTGCTGCAAAACTGAAATGTTAACCCTCCAAACACAGCTGCATTAAAAAATACAACTCGATTGAAAAGAAATTGATACCAGGTTAATCCACTGCTTCGTCTTTTAAATTCTATTGTACCAAAAAGAGCAACAACACCGGCCCAAAAAGGATTTAATACTGCAAAAACAGGGATTAATACAGGCAGATTCATTGAAGTAATTACTTCTGACATAGAATTAAAAAGCATACTAATATTGCTTATCAGCAGCAGGGAAAGGGTAAAAAATAACAAATTTGTAATAGAAATATCAGAAAAATACTGATATCCAACTACAGATGCAGTTATAATAAAAAACAAAAAAACAGCTGCTAAATATATTTTTAAATTTAGCTTCATAATTTATCCCCCTGAATAATAAAAACCCGGCAGCAGAAGTAAGTATTTAAAACTGGTGATTAATAGTTATATTAACCCCATCTGCTTGAGTCAGCAAGTGCAGCTAAGGTAGTACCCATTGTAATAAGGGCTGTTGTTATAGCTATATAGAACTTTTTCACTAAAATCAGCCTCCCTTCGTTTTCTTCAGTTTCTAAGCTCGTAAAACGAAGGTAAGCTAAGCTCTTTTTTAGGCTCCTCTATTTCTACTACCGGGCTTTCTCTTAATTATAATTCACTAAAATTCTTCAAAATCCTTTTTTATTATATCTTAAATATATATTTATTTCCTAAAAAGACTAAAAGAGCAGTTATTTAACTGCCCTTTTAACCATTTTTTATATTATTTTTCAGTTCGGACCTGTCCATATGTCTTAAATTTCTTCTGCATTTTTTCCATTTCTTTATCAGATAAAATTACAGGTTCACCAATTGATCTTGCTCTATAGTATGTTTCTGCCACATATTCTAATTCTTCAGCTGTATTAAATGCATTTTCTATACAGTCTGCACCAGTGAGAAGACCGTGGTTTGCCAGCAGTACACCATAACGATCTTTCATAGCGGCAAATGCATTTTCAGCCAGTTCTTTTGTTCCATATGTAGCATATTCAGCACACTTTACATTTTTTCCAGCCAAAGCAATCATATAATGAGAGGCCGGCAGCTGTTCCCGTAAAATTGAAATAGTTGTGGAATATACTGAATGACAGTGCACCACTGAAAAAATATCATCTCTTTTTTCGTAAAATATTTTATGCATGGCATATTCACTTGACGGCTTTCTGTGGCCTTCAACGATATTGCCTTCCAGGTCCATTACAACAACATCTTCCAATCTAATATCAAAATAGTTTATACCGCTGGGGCTGATTGCCATAAGTTCCTCTTCAGGATTATAAATGCTTAAATTACCACCTGTTCCTTTGGTCAGCCCGGAAGTAACCAGCTTCTTTCCATATTTTATAATCTTTTCTCTTTCTAATTCTAGCTTCATGTTTTTCCTCCTTATATATTGCTGTTAATTATTTCATTACTACAAAACAATATTTTACTGTATTTATAAATTGGGTTCTGTCATTTTTTCAGGATCAATATAACTGTCAAATTCTTCTTCTGTAAGATAGCCCAAAGAAATAGCAGCATTTTTGAGAGTCATATTTTCTCTGTAAGCTTTACCTGCTATTTCAGCTGCTCTATCATATCCAAGTACAGGATTTAAAGCTGTGACAAGCATCAGTGACTGATCAAGATAATTTTCTATTTTTTCATTATCTGCTTCAATTCCCCCTAAACATCTTGTGGTAAAAGAATCTACTGCATCTACTAGAAGAGTTATTGACTGAAGAATATTATAAATTATTAGTGGTTTACAAACATTTAACTGAAAATTACCACTGCCCCCACCTATATTAACAGCTGTATCATTTGCCATAACCTGTACCGCAACCTGTACCAGAGCCTCTGCCTGAGTTGGATTTACTTTACCAGGCATAATAGAACTTCCCGGTTCATTTTTTGGTATTTTTATCTCCCCTATACCACATCTTGGACCAGATGATAACCAGCGAATATCATTACCTAATTTCATTAAAAAAGATGCAAAAGTTTTTAATGCTCCACTAAGATTTACAAAACTATCGTGAGCAGCAATACCTGCTGATTTGCTCTTCATCGGTTTAAATTCCACTCCTGTTTCTTTGTTTATGTGTTTTATAATTGTTTTATCAAAATTAGCTTTAGTATTTAAACCTGTACCAACTGCAGTTCCCCCTATAGGAAGATATTTTATATATTTTACAGCATCTTTTATCACTGCCAGACTCTGTTCAGCCTGAGCTTCAAATGCAGCAAATTCCTGACCAAGTTTAATGGGAGTCGCATCCATAAGATGTGTGCGTCCCACTTTTACAATATCTTTAAATTCATCCGCTTTTTTATTTAAAACAGAAATTAAATTTTCTAATACAGGTAAAAGTTTTTCTTCAGTTTTCAATACTGATGCTAGAGACATAGCTGTGGGAAAAGTGTCATTGGAAGACTGGGACATATTTACATGATCATTAGGATGTACAGGCTTTTTGCTTCCAATCTCTTCTCCTGCAAGTTCAGAAATACGGTTGCTTATAACCTCATTAACATTCATGTTAGTCTGGGTACCTGAACCAGTCTGCCAAACTGCAAGAGGAAAATTGTCATCCAGAGCACCTGCAAGTATTTCTTCAGCTGCTTTAATAATATAATCTCTTTTGCTTTTATCCAGCAGACCTAAATCATGATTGGCAGCAGCTGCAGATTTTTTAATAACTGCATAAGCATTAATAATTTCTTTAGGTATTTTTTCTTTTCCAATAGGAAAATTTTCTCTGGCTCTCTCAGTTTGAGCACCATAATACCTATTTCGAGGAACCTTAACTTCTCCAAGGCTGTCTTTTTCAATTCTGTAATCCAATTTTTTCACCAACCTATTTTTTGAGTTTAATTATTTTTTTACATCATTTATCTTTTTATTTCTTTCAAGCTCTTCTAATTCCTGACTTACTTTTTCTTTATCTTCATTATATAAATATCGTTTTGACTATCATTTTTTGTTTTACTTTCCTGCAACTTACTGCTTGCACCTCTGCTTTTAACTCCATACTGTCCCCTGTTTCCAGAGAAACAATCTGTTTTCCACATTGAATTTAATCAAAGAATCTCACAAATTATTAAGTAAAACCCAGTGAGCCTGACATTAGCTTTGAATATTTTTTAAACAGTTTTAGCCAGCTTTCTGTAATTAACTATTTATTTAGACATCTTTATTCTATCATTTTTTATCATTTTCTAACATAATCAGGGCATCTTTAGCCCAGTTCTTATTTTTATACATAGCCCGACCGATTCCAACAAGATCTGCCTTTTCCCGTCTAATCAATTTATCTGCATAATGAGGATCTTTTATACCACCGGTTACAATGACAGGTATTTTGACAGCAGGTTTAATGATTTCACCCAGGTATACAAAAAAACCTTCTCCACTGTCTGCAGTCTCATATCCCATTAGTCCACCGCTCAAATCCAGGAGATCCACTCCTTTTTCTTCCAGCTTAACTGCCATTACTGCAGCTGTCTGTGGTACAATACCACCATAGAGCAGATCATCACATCCGATCCTATATGCGAGGGGGAAACCGGGACCAAGAGCTTCCCTGACTGAACTTACTACTTCAAGTGGGAATCTCAGTCTATTTTCCAGGCTTCCCCCATATTCATCATTTCTCTTATTAGTTATGGGAGAAGCAAACTGATTAAGAAGATAACCATGTGCACCGTGAATTTCTACAAGGTCGAATCCTGCTTTTTGAGCCCGCAGAGCTGCTTTAACAAACTTTTCTTTGATTATTTCCATTTCCTTTATACTTAATTCTTTTGGCATTTTCCCATCTTCAACAGCAGGATGAACTGCTGCTGTTGGAGCTGCTGCTTTTATATTAAGATCTCTTAACACAGATTCAGGAACTTTACTGCCACCGTGATTTAGCTGAATACCAACCAATCTGTTTTCTTTATGATGAGCCTCTACAAGGTTTTTTAAGCCCTCAATATTATCATCTTCATGAATTCCAAGCTGTTTTCTTTTTACTCTTCCTCTGAGCTCTACATATGTGTGTTCAACAATTGTTAAACCAACACCTTCTCTATTTTTATAATGTAATAGTAATTCTTCGGTAACTTCACCATTAGCAGTAGCTTTCTTAGTTTCCATAGGTGGAAGGACTATTCTATTGGGAATTTCAATTTCATTAATTTTAATACTGGATAACAGGTTCATAAAAATACCACCTTTCAAAAAATATGTCTGTATATTTCTGAAAACTATAATTACCTACTGGCTCAATTTTAGTTGCATTTGCCATCTATATTACTTTCTGCATATATATAAGCATCATTTACTATTCTCTGGGCCAGCAGCCCATCGTTTATATCAGGAATTTCAGAAAAATCATCTCCTGTATTTAAGCGATTAATAAAATGTATTAGTCCGGACAAATGTGTATTTATAAACCAGCCCAAATCAGCTTTATCTGCTGGATATATCTTTCTGTGAAGGTCAATAAAATCACTGCTCAAATCTAATTCTCCAATCTCTAAAACTCCTCTTTTGTGATGATAAATTTCTGGATAATTAGGTCTGGATGTTTTTATAGAGATACTGCCTTCTGTACCATAAACTTCAAGCAATGGTTTAGAATCTGCTGAAGAAGAAATTAATGATACTTCTGCTGTCCCTCTACCGCCATTTTCTAAAACCAAATTAACCCTGGCCCATTCATCAACATTTACCTTTTCTTTTTTTTGCATACTGCTGTCTGAAAAACGTTCTTTAAAATAACATTTAGTTTCAGCATGAACTACTTTTATTTCTCCCAATACAAATCTAATTAAATCTATTAAATGTATACCCAGATCCA
>CAZLIW010000049.1:0-9645 GCA_964559325.1 uncultured Halanaerobium sp.
ACCGCTGAGGAGTCCCTCCCCAAAATTTCTTTCATAACTGCACAAAAGGGAAAACTCCAAACTGCTGCAAATCTTGACAATACTTAATGTACATAATATAATTAATGTATGTATTTTTATCTATTTTACTGCATAAAGTTAAGTTATACTAACTTATGTTAGCTCTTTTAGGAGAGGGGGGCAGCCTTAGATAAAAAATAGTATAGAGAAGTCTTTTTCTGTTTGTGCTGTTAAAGTGCCTGACAGAGTATTTTAAATTCAAGAGGAGGTAAGTATTTTATGAGAAGAAAATTCATTAGCATTGTAGTGGCTGCTGTCCTAATTTTTGGACTTTCTGCAGCTGGAATGGCTGAAACAGACAAATATGGTGGTGTATGGAAAGATTCACTGCAGAGCAATCCACCGCAGATGGATCCTGCACAGTCTACAGATACAACATCTGCAGAAATGGTATATCAGCTTTTTGAGACATTAGTTGAATATGATTCAGAAGGAAATGTAAAACCACTGCTTGCAGAATCATGGGATATTAGTGAAAATGCTCAAACTTTTACATTTCATTTACGAGAAGGAGTTCACTTTCATGCCGAAACTGAAGGTGGAACCCCAACTGCTAATGGAGGCCGTGAAGTAACAGCTGAAGATTGGGTATGGACATTTAATTACCTTACTTCTCCGGAAACAAAATCACCGCGAGCTTATTTTATTGATGTAATTGAAGGATATGAAGCATACAGAAGTGGAGAAGCAGATAAGTTGGCCGGTGTTAAAGCTGTTGATAAATATACTTTAGAAATAAAACTCAAAGAACCTTTTGCACCTTTTTTAGGTACACTTGCTTATAATACATTTGTTGTAATGCCAAAAGAAGATGTCAATAAGTGGGGAGAAGACTGGAACTTCCATCCAGTTGGAACAGGTGCATTTAAATTTGAATCATGGGAACAGGATTCAGTTGTAAGAATGGCCAGAAATGATAATTACTGGATGAAAGATGAAGATGGAAATCAGCTGCCTTACCTGGAAGCTTTAGAATTCCGCATTATACCTGACTATACAATGATGTGGGAAGAATTTCAGATTGGTAATATTTATCAGACATATGTTGATGATCCTTTTTATCTTGATGCTAAAGAAAACTATTCTGAGACATTCTATGAATTACCACAGCTTGGAACATATTATTATGGTATGAATGTAGAAAAAGAACCATTTGATGATAAACGTGTACGTCAGGCTATGAACTATGCCATCAATCGTGAAATGATGATTGAACTAGTTCAGAATGGAAGAAATACACCAGCTAAAGGTATTCTTCCTCCTTCAATGTTTGGATATAATGAGGATTTAGAAGGATATGAATATAATCCGGAAAAAGCAAAAGAACTGCTGGCCGAAGCGGGTTATCCAGATGGATTTGAAGTAACATTCCAGTACAATACATCACAGCAGCATAAGCGTGTTGCTGAAGCACTTCAGGCTCAATACAGACAGGTTGGAATAGATATAAAACTTCAGAACTTAGATTGGGGAAGCCATCTTGACTCTGTAGAGCGTGGAGAAGCTTCATTCTTCAGAATGGGCTGGGTTGCTGATTATAATGATCCTGACAACTTCCTGTATGTACTTCTGCATTCCGATAATATCGGTCCAGAAGGAAACTATGCACGATTCAGCAACGAAAGATTCGATACATTAACACAATATGCTCGTCTGGAAACAGATCCGGAAGAGCGCAAAAAAGCCTATCAGCAGGCAGAGCAAATTGCTGTAGAAGAAGCTCCATGGGTATTTATCTACCATTATACAACTCACTCACTGGTACAGCCATATGTTAACAATTATGTACTGCCGGCCTTTGGTCAGCATGCCAACCTGTTTAGAGATGTGTGGCTTGATAAGTAACCTATCATTAAGTTTAAATTAGATATTCAGAGCAGATTTTGGTTCCCATATTAATGGGGACCAAAATTATGCCTTTTTATTAGTATATATTTTATTTTCAATATAATTCTATATTTACTATAAAGAGAAGAAAAATGGAGGTTTTTGCTGATGTTTGCATATTTTATTAGGAGGACACTTGGAGCTATCCCGGTTATCCTCGGAGTAATATTAGTTGTTTTTATTTTAACAACTATTGTACCCGGTGATCCGGCCAGGATAATGATGGGCCAGAGAGGTGATTCGGAAACACTGAAGCTGATCCGAGAAGAGATGGGCCTGGATGAACCCACCCATGTCCAGCTGGTTAAATTCTATAAAGATGTTTTCACACTAAATTTGGGAAGATCTTATAGAAATAATATGACAGTTATAGAATCAATAAAAAGTCGGCTGCCTGTTACAGCAACACTTGCTATTGGAGCTATGATTATAGCTGTTGTTTTAGGAGTTTCGATCGGTATTTATTCTGCAACCCATCAATATACGTGGCAGGATTATCTGAGTATGGTTTTTTCTCTGCTGGGAATAGCCTCACCTGTATATTTTGTAGGCTTAATTATGGTTATTATATTTGCCCGAAAACTGGGCTGGATTCCGGGCACCGGTCTGGGTGATGGAGAATGGATTTATTATGTGCTTCCCATTATAACTCTTGGGGTTAGACCGATGGCACTTATAGTTAGATTAACCAGATCTACCATGCTGGAAGTTGTTCATCAGGATTATGTAAAAACTGCCCGTGCCAAAGGATTAAAAGAAAAGGCAGTAATTTATAAACATGCATTAAAAAATGCCCTTATTCCTGTTGTTACAATTATAGGACTGCAGACTGCCAGTCTTTTAAGTGGTGTAATGCTCACAGAAACTATTTATTCTCTGCCGGGATTGGGCAGACTTTCTATTCAGGCTGTTACAAATAGAGATTTTCCTATAATAAGAGGGGTAGTATTATTCATGGCTTTAGTATTTGTTTTGGCAAATCTATTAGTTGATCTGTCATATGGATTTTTCGATCCAAGGATCAGATATGAATAATAACTGCTTCATCAATCTATTTAACAAAATGATAGGGGGTCCAATATTTTGAGTGATAAAAATTTGAAAAAAAACAGTAATTTAAAAAGTGAAGGATTAAAAGAAAATCCAGATACGTTATTAAAGGATTCCTGGAGAAAATTAAAGAGAAATAAACTTGCATTAGTGGGTATGAGTATAGTAATATTATTTATAATAGTTGCTATTTTAGCTCCGTATTTAACTCCATATGATCCAGTAGAACAGCTGATATGGACACAAGGTGCAGCTGCAAAGCTGGCTTCACCGTCTGCTGACCATCCATTTGGAACAGATTTATATGGAAGAGATATTTTAACACGGGTTATTTATGGTGCTCGTATATCACTGCAGATATCTATTGCTGCCATGTCAATTTCTGTTTTAATCGGTGTTGTTATGGGTACACTTGCCGGTTATTATGGTGGAGTAATTGATGATATAATAAGCTGGATTATAAATGTTTTGTATGCATTTCCGTTTTTACTGTTTATAATTGCAATTGTGGCTTTTTTTCCACCCAGCTTAATTTTAACTTTTTCCGCGATTAGTCTTGTTTACTGGATGTCAATTGCCAGAGTTGTAAGAGGGCAGGTTCTCTCAATTAAAGAAAAGGAATTTGTGGAAGCTGCTCGTGCACTCGGTGTTAAAGACTGGAAGATAATGTTTAAACATATTTTGCCTAATATTATTGCTCCTGTAATTGTTCAGGCAACACTTGGTATGGGAAGTATTATTATGATTGAGGCATCATTAACATATCTTGGTTTTGGAACACAGCCTCCTACTCCCAGCTGGGGATATATGATTTCTGCTGGCCAGGGGTATCTGGCACAGGGGCAGTGGTGGTGGGGAGTATTTCCGGCCATTGCTATTATTTTAACAGTGCTTGGATTTAATCTTTTCGGAGATGGACTCCGGGATGCTCTGGATCCAAAAAGTAGGTAGAAGTTTAGAATACAAAAGGGTAGGTGAAAAATTTTGGCAAATGAAAATAGTGAAAAACTTGTAGATGTAAAAAACTTAAAAACATACTTCTACACAGAAGAAGGAGTAGTTAAAGCCGTTGATGGGGTAGATTACGAAATTTATCCTGGAGAAACACTTGGTATAGTTGGAGAATCAGGCTGTGGTAAGAGTGTAACATCACTTTCAATCATGGGACTGGTTGAATCTCCTCCAGGGAAAATTGTTGATGGGGAAATATTATTTGAAGGGAAAGATCTTACAAAGCTTAGTCAGGCCGAAATGAGGAAAATAAGGGGTAATGAGATCTCCATGATTTTCCAGGAGCCAATGACTTCTCTAAATCCGGTTTATACAATCGGAGATCAGATTTCTGAAGCTATAATTATTCACAAAGGTCTCAGCAAAAAAGAGGCAATGAAAGAGTCTGTTGAAATGCTTAAAAAAGTTGGAATTCCTCTTCCAGAACAGAGGATTAACGAATATCCTCACCAGTTATCTGGTGGTATGAGGCAGAGAGTCATGATTGCTATGGCATTATCCTGTGATCCCAAACTTTTAATAGCAGATGAACCAACAACAGCTCTCGATGTTACAATTCAGGCTCAGATACTGGAGCTTATGAACGGCCTTAAGGATAGTTATGGCATGTCTATTATGATGATAACACATGACCTCGGTGTAATTGCAGAGGTTTCTGATAGAGTAGCGGTTATGTATGCCGGTAAAGTTGTTGAATATACTGATGTAAATACACTTTTTGCTGATCCAAAGCATCCATATACCTGGGGACTGATGAACTCAATACCAAAATTGGACAGACAGGTAAATAGGCTTCAGGCAATTCCTGGTATTGTTCCAAGTCCGCTCAATTTTCCTGATGGATGTAAATTCAACACCCGCTGTCCTCTTGCTGAAGGAAAATGTTTTACAGATGAGCCAGAACTTGTAGATGCAGCTGAAGGACATAAAGTCCGCTGCTGGAGATACAAAGATCTTGAAGAGATGAAAAAGCAGAATGAGAAAATATATGAGGAGCAGAGGTGATCGGCATGGCAGAAAAACTACTTGAAGTAAATAATCTAAAAAAATATTTTCCTGTTAAAGCTGGGATTTTCAAAAAGACAGTTGCTCATGTTAAGGCGGTAGATGATGTAAGTTTTTTTGTTAATGAAGGAGAAACACTTGGTCTTGTAGGAGAGTCTGGCTGTGGTAAATCTACCACCGGCAGGACAATTCTCCGTCTGCTGGAAGCAACAGCCGGTGAAGTTATATTTGAGGGTAAAGATGTACTGGCACTTGATAAAGAAGATTTGCGGAACATCAGAAGAGATATGCAGATTATTTTTCAGGATCCATATGCTTCACTAAATCCTCGAATGACTGTTGCAGATATAGTAGGAGAGCCAATTGACATTCACAATTTAGCAAAAAATAAAAAAGAGCGCAACGAAAAAGTTAAAGATATACTGGAAAGAGTTGGTCTTGGTTCTGAATATATGCGCCGCTATCCACATGAATTTAGCGGTGGACAGCGTCAGAGAATAGGTGTTGCAAGAGCACTTGCAGTTGACCCTAAACTTATTATTGCTGATGAGCCTGTTTCTGCGTTAGACGTTTCCATACAGGCACAGGTAATAAACCTTCTGCAGGATCTGCAGAAAGAGTTTGGATTAACTTATCTTTTTATTGCTCACGACTTAAGTGTTGTGAAACATATCAGTGACAGAATAGCAGTTATGTATCTGGGTAAAATAGTGGAAATGGCTGATAAAGGTGACTTATTTAATGAACCTATGCATCCATATACACAGTCATTATTATCTGCTATTCCAGAAGCAGATCCAACCAAAAAGAAGGACCGTATTATTCTGGAAGGAGATGTTCCCAGCCCGGTAGATCCACCATCTGGCTGCAGATTCCATCCCAGATGTCCTAAAGCATTTGATAAATGTTCTGTTGAAGAACCTGTTTTTAAAAATTATGGTGATAATCATTTTGCAGCATGTCATCTGCTGGAAGAGTAAGCTTAATTAAATATAATATTCAAAAGCCCTGAGCTTTTTAGCCAGGGCTTTTTAATAGGGATGGGGTTGAAAAAGATGAGTAACTATGGATGGAAAACAAAGAAAGAACAAATCCTTGAGGATGTGAGAAAAGATCCCTTTCAAAAAATAGATCATGTAGCTAAAAGGGCAAATACAACTCCAAGATATGTAAGAACAATTCTTTCTGAGGCAAATTTATCTTTAATGAATTTGAGAAGAGAGTATGCAAGAAAAATGGAGAAAAATCAGCAGTCAGGTATAGATAATATAATATTAAGCTATCTTTTTAATTCTCCATATATGGAGAATTTAAATAATGATTTTTATAAAAATATAATATTTAATAATCAGGATGATTTTAATGGGTTGGAAGAAAATATAAAATCAAATTATTTCAGATTATCTTTAATACATAATTTAAAAAATAGTCCTCTTGCAGTAAGCACAGTGCTTATAAGCAGAACTCTTAAAAAAAATAAAAATTTTGCTGAAGAGATAGAGGAGATAATAAAGTTTATTCAGAATACGGCAGCAAAAAATAGATACAGGCTTAGCAGTATAACCTTCGATGTAGAGCTGGCTTCTGCTCAAACTGCAGAACTGCTCCAGTTTTCTCCTCTTGATCCTGTAATTAGAGCCAGACAGTTTATTACCGATACAGTGAATGGGGAAAACAAAATACTGCTTTTAAATTATTTTAATGCAGATAAAATTTCAATTTCTATTACTTCTGGAAAAGGCTTTTTAATTAACAAAAAATAAAAGACTAACCATCCAAACAGTTAGAGTGGATTTTTAGTCTTTAAAAAATCATTCAATATAAGTATCTTTTTGTAAAAACATATCTTTAAATTTAAACAGAGAGAAGAATTCTGTCATTATTAAACTTGCTTCCATGTTTAACTTCGAACATTTTGAGCAGCTTTTCTATGGTGAGATTATCTTTGTCTTCACCTGTTATATCATAAATCACTTTTCCACCATCCATCATAATCAGGCGGTTGCCCATTTTTATAGCATCTTCCATGTTGTGAGTTACCATAAGTGTGGTAATATTATTTTCATTTATAAGTTCAGCAGTTAATTTTTTTATTTTAATTGCTGTAGCTGGGTCTAAAGCAGCAGTATGTTCGTCAAGCAGCAGCAGGCCCGGATCAGCAACTGTAGCCATTAGGAGAGTTAATGCCTGTCTCTGTCCACCAGAAAGAAGTTTAACCTTTGTAGTTAACCTATCTTCAAGTCCTAGATCAATTTTTTTAAGGTGTTTTTTCATTATTTTTCTTTTATATGAGGTCAGTCCCCATTTTAAAGAGAGATTATTTGATTTAGAAATTGCAAGGGATAAATTCTGTTCTATTGTCATTTCTGGCGAAGTACCTGAAAGAGGATCCTGAAATACGCGTCCTATATTTTTTGCACATTTGTACTCACTCTGACAGGTGATATTCTCATCATTTAAAATTAGTTTTCCCTGTTCAACAGGAAAAACACCGGCAATGGAATTAAGAAGAGTAGATTTACCGGCTCCATTACTGCCGACAATTGTAATAAAGTCTCCTTCATTTACAGTAAGATTTATGTTATTTAAAGCAGTGTTTTCATTTGAAGTACCTCTGTAAAATGTTTTTGTGAGGTCATTGATAATAAGCATTTTTTTCACCTCAATATTTTTTTAAGTCTGGGTGTTGACAAGAATATAACAACAATAATAGCTGTTAATAATTTAAGATCTGAAGCAGCCAGACCTAGATTTAAAGCAATAGAAATACTGAAACGATAGAGTATAGAACCAATAATTACACCAAGTGTTGTTATAACAATAGAGTGTTCACCAATTAAAACTTCTCCAATAATTACAGAAGCAAGACCTGCCACAATTGTACCAACACCCATATTTACATCAGCAAAGCCCTGATACTGGCCCACCAGTGCTCCAGAAAGTGCTACAAAAGAATTGGAAATAATGAGCCCCAGCATTTTCATTGAGTTTGTGCTGATACCCATACTTCTGATCATCTGTGGATTATCTCCGGTGGCTCGTAGTGCAAAACCGAGCTGTGTATTTAAAAAAGCATCTAAAATCAGCTTAACGATAATGATCAGTACAGCAAGTATAATAATACTGTTCCAGGGATATGCAAAACCCCAATCTTTTGCAATAGTAAAAATCGTTTTTCTGCCGATCAGTGGAATATTCGGCCGCCCCATAACCCTCAGATTAATAGAATAAAGAGAAGTCATTGTTAAAATACCTGAAAGAAGTGGTGCAATTTTTAATTTTGTATTCAAAAAACCGGTAATAGTTCCGGCCAGTCCACCAGCAAATACAGCAGCAGCAAGTGAAAAAAATGGATTTACCCCTGCTGTTATTAATCTGGCCGATACAGCAGCTCCCAGAGGGAGGCTGCCGTCTACTGTTAAGTCTGCAAAATCAAGTATTCTAAAAGTAATAAAAACTCCTAGTGCCATCAAAGCAAATGCCAGTCCCTGTTCAAGGGATGTCAGAACAAAACTTAAACTCATAGTACACCTCTTTACAATATTATCAATTATTTAATCATATATTTTATAGCTCTATTATATATATCTTTATTCATAGATTACATCAGCATTTTCCAATATTTCTGCGGGTATTTCCAGGCCCAGATTTTCGCAGGCAGTTTTATTTAAGTAAATTTTAGGGTTTTCCGCTCCTTCAATTGGCATATCTGCTGGATTTTCACCATTTAATACTCTGGCTGCCATTTTACCGGTCTGCCTACCGAGCATATAATAATCGATTCCAAGTGTTGCTACAGCACCCTGCTTAACCTGACCAGTTTCGGAAGCAAAAATAGGTATTTTTTTAGAATTGGTTATATTTAATACAGCCGGCAGTGCAGAAACAATGATATTGTCTGTTGGCACATAAATTGCGTCTACTTTATCTACCAGTGAAGATGCAGCAAGACTAACTTCATTGGTGTTTGTTACAGTACCTTCATGTAAATTAATATCCATTTTTGCTGCCGTTTCTTTTGCAATATCTACCTGAACAACTGAGTTAACTTCTCCAGGATTATAAAGAATTCCAAGATTTTTTACATTCGGAATGAAATCTCTAACCAGTTCCAGCTGCTTGGCAACAGGGTTCATATCGGTTGTACCTGTTACATTGCCTCCTGGTTTTTCCATTGAATCAACAAGACCTGCCTCAACAGGATCTGTAACAGCTGTTATAAGAACTGGAATTTCTTTAATCAGATTAACAGCTGTTTGTGCAGTTGGAGTTGCAATAGCAAGAACAAGATCTGGATTCTGTTCTTTCATTCTTTGTGCTATACTTTGGGCTGTAGACATATCTGCCTGTGCATTCTGCAGGGTAATCTTAAGATTTTCACCTTCTACAAAACCCTCCTCAGCCAGAGCATCGATAAATCCTTCGCGGGCGGAGTCCAGAGCCGGATGTTCAACAAACTGAGATATTCCTATTTCATAAACTTCATCCTCTGCCTGTCTTTGAAAAATAAATACCCCAACAGCCAGTATAACAATAATCAAAATAATAATTGATAGATTAATATTTTTTTTCGCCATATTATTTTTCCCCTTTCTAACTGGTAGAAGGGATAAAAACAAAAAAACACTCCGT
>CAZLIW010000050.1:0-9616 GCA_964559325.1 uncultured Halanaerobium sp.
TTTTAAAAATGAAAGTTATAACTTATGCATCAGAAAAATTGATAAAATTAATGGAAAGCGCCTTGAAAAAGCAAAAAATTTAAAACTTCCAGAAGTTGAAAATTTTAAACTAATTCCTGTTATTGAAGCTGAATCAAAAGATAATTTTGAAAAAGAAGCAGGAATATCATATTTTATAGAAACAGAAAATTCCAATCTTTTGTTTGATATCGCCTTTGCAGATGAAAGTTTTGCCTTTACAAATAACTATCAAAAATTAAATCTTACAGAAAAAAATATACAAAAATTTGTGCTTTCTCATCTTCATCCTGATCATATGGGTGGAATTAAAGCAAGTAGAAAAAATAAAATTACTATTCCTAAGATAATTAATAATAACAATATTACTGCTTTCCTGCCTGATGCAGCATCAGTAATTGGAGGAGAGCGCAAAATTGCTTATTCCCCTCAATACATAACCGAAGATATAGCAACAACAGGTCCATTAAGAGCAAATTTATTTTTTTCTGGTCCAACCGAGGAACAATCATTAATCATAAATATCAAAAATAAAGGAATTGCAGTTGTAGTCGGCTGTGGCCATCCAGATTTAAATGTTATTATAAAAATGGCCAAAAGATTAACAGGAAAAAAGATTTATGCTGTAATCGGCGGACTTCATTTACCTGTTAAATCCGGCAGATTTAAAAAAGCCGGCTTTGATCTACAGAGAATAATTGGAACCGGCCGACAGCCCTGGAATTGTCTTGATGACAGCTATCTTGATGAAAAAATTTCTATTTTAAAAAAATATGAAGTAGAAAAAATACTGATTTCCCCACATGACAGCAGTGATTATGCTGTTAAATATTTTAAAAATAATTTAAATGCAGAAGTCGATATATTGAAAAGTGGAGAACAGTATAATCTTTAGCTCATTTATTTTAGTATTTTAAATTCCATATAAACAACCCTGTATAATCATTTCATATCTTTTAGTCTTTTATTATATACAGGCAAAGCAAATTTTTTCTCCAGATGATTTTTGAGCAGATCATAGTATATTGAATCAGGATCTAAATCACTAAAAAGATCAGGGTTTATCCACCTGGAAAGATATAGATCACCAATAATAGAATAAAAACCACTTAAAATATTCCAGCTAATAATATGTATCCTGTTATTTTTACAGGCTCTGGTAGATCTAATGTCATCTCTATTTAAAAGCTCATAATATATTATTTTCATTTCTTCTTGTGTTGCATTTCTTCCGGCATGTTTGATTATTATATCTGGATCCTTCTGAAATATATATTCTTCTGATATTCTAGGATATCTTTCGTTAAATGAAGCAAAAACATTAATACCCCCATTTTGAGCTATTTTAAGATGAGTACTGGTCATCTTAGACACAGTTTTAAAAGTTTCAGTGCATTCCCAGTATACTCTGTTATTTTTCTTATCAGCATTTTTCAATCTTTCTTTTATTATTTTTTTATATTTTAAAAGATATGAAAGCAATTTTTTCATCCTTTCAGTTTATAGGCCATAGTATTCCAGTAACAATTTCAAAAACATCTCCCGATTTTCCAGCAATTTTTATTCCATTTCTGCATCATGGATTCTAATATTACATCCTTAGCAAATCTTGCTGGAACATATATTATTGAAACATCCAAACCATTTTAAATTCAAACTATAAAAACACCCTCCTGAGAGGGTGTTTTAAAGACAAATAAGTATAAATTTAACATAAATATATCTTTTTAATATATTTTTATCTATCCTATAACACCTCCTCATCCTCGTGAGTGATAACGGTATTGCTCTCTATGGCAGGTCTCCTGACTTAGAAGAATATGTATTGACACCTTCCCATTTTTAGTAACAGTGGTAATTGTCAATTTAACTTCATCACAGTGGCGGGACCGTGCTGTATTTCCAACAAACTTCCCTTTTAAATCTAAAATATTATTGTAAAAATCTATATTTTAGGTACCATAAAGTTCAATATTTTATTTGATATCATTATAAACTAATTAAAGAAATAAATCAATATTTTTCTATCAATGTCTAAAATGTCTTTTGCCGGTAAAAACCATTGCTATTCCAAGCTCATTACATTTTTTTATTACTTTATCATCTCTTATAGAACCACCAGGCTGTATAATTGCCTTAATACCAAATTCAGCGGCTTTTTCTACAGCATCTGGGAATGGGAAAAAGGCATCTGATGCTACAACCCCGCCTTCCTGACGTCCTTCTGCTTTTCGTCCTGCAATAATCATCGAATCAACTCGACTCATCTGACCTGCTCCAACACCAACCACCATTTCCTCTTTAGCCATTACAATCGCATTTGACTTGACATGTTTTACTACCTTCCAGGAAAAAAGCAAGTCATCAATCTGCTCTTTAGTAGGAGCTTTTTCGGTTACTACCTCTAAATCTTCAGCAGTAGTTTGAGCTAAATCTCTGTCCTGAACTAAAAGTCCACCAGTTACTTTTTTCATACTGTAACCAGGCTTATCCCGATTAATAGAAAGCTCTCCGGTTTTTAAAATACGTATATTATCAGAACGCTTTTTTAAAATTATCAGTGCATCATCTTCATAATCAGGTGCAATTACAACTTCAATAAATTTATCTTTATCGGCAATTTCTTCAGCTGTGTCACTATCAATCTTTCTATTTACTGCTACGATTGAACCGAAAGCAGATAATGGATCACCTGCATGTGCATTCACAAAAGCTTTTTTTAAATTTTCTGCAGATGCCATTCCACAGGGATTGGCATGTTTAATCACTGCTGCAGCAGGTTTTTCTTTAAATTCCTTAATTAATTCTAATGCACCATCTGTATCATTAATATTATTATAAGATAAAGCTTTACCATGCATTTTTTCTGCTGTTGAGATAGACGGCTCATTCTGTTCAGATTCTAAATAAAATGACGCTTTCTGGTGGGGGTTTTCTCCATAACGTAAATCCATCTTTTTATCATAGCGTTCAAGCAGAGTTTCTTTAAAATTATCTTTTTCTTCATTTTCTACAATACAAGCTAAATACTTCTGTATTCTCTGATCATATTCGGCTGTATGACGAAAAGCCTTATAGGCAAGTTTTAGTTTTTTACTCTCAGTTAATCCTCCATCAGCAGCCCTCATATCATCTAAGATATTATCATAATCTTCTGGATCTACAACTACAGCTACATCATTATTATTTTTTGCTGCAGATCGAATCATTGTTGGCCCACCAATATCAATGTTTTCTATTGCTTCTTCTAAACTCACATTATCTTTAGCTACTGTCTCGGCAAATGGATAAAGATTACAAACAACCAGATCAATAGTTTCAATATTTTGAGCTTCAATTTCTTCTAAATGCTCTTTATTATCTCTTACAGCAAGTATGCCTCCATGTACTGCCGGGTGCAGTGTTTTTACTCTTCCATCCATCATCTCCGGAAAATCCGTTACTTCACTTATATCGATAACTTCAACACCATTTTCTTTAAGTAAACGACCTGTACCACCTGTTGAAATTATTTCTACATCAAAAATTCTTAAAGCTTTTGCAAAATCAACAATACCTCTTTTGTTTGATACACTTAATAGAGCTCTTTTAATTTTGGCCAAAGTAATCTTTCCTCCCCATGTGACTTGTTAGTAATTTTTATCTATTATTAAATAAATGAATCATATTTTAAATATCCTCTTAAAGCTTTATCTTTTAAAAATTTTAAAATAAATTTTTTATTTTATTATTACTTTTCTTCCTTTGATTTTAACTTGTTTTTCTGCGATTAATTTCACAACTTCAGGATAAATCTTATGTTCTTCTTTTAAGATTCTGGCAGCAAGATCATCCTCATTATCATCTTCTTCTACTTTTACAACCGCCTGCATAATTATAGGGCCAGTATCCATTCCCTGATCAACAAAATGAACCGTACAACCACTATATTTTACACCATAATCTAATGCCTGTTTTTGGGCATTAAGACCTTTAAATGCAGGTAATAATGAAGGATGGATATTTATAATCTTATTTTTAAAATGTTCAACAAAAAAAGAAGATAAAATCCTCATAAAACCAGCAAGGACAATTAGCTCTATATCCAGCTCCTCTAAAACATTTATTATTTTTTTTTCATAATTTTCTTTTCTAATAAAAGCTGATGGATCTATAAAAAAATTTTTAATTCCTTCTTTATTTGCTTTCTGCAGAGCTCCTGAGTTCTCTTTATCACTTATTAAAATCTTTATTTCAGCTGGAATATCTTCTTTTTTGATATTATCAATGATTGATTGAAAATTCGAACCTCTACCTGAGGCAAAAACTGCTATCTTAAGCATTTCTGCACCTTCTTTATTTTATTTCGAGAGACGTGTCTTTTGATCCTTCTTTTATTTTACCAATTAAACAGGCTTCTTCTCCCATTTCTTCCAATTGATCTAAAATACAATCTTTATCTTCACTTCTGATAACCAAACACATTCCAATTCCCATATTGAAGGTTCTATACATTTCTCTTTCCTCTATTTCTCCAGCCTGCTGAATTAGTTTAAAAATTTTAGACGGCTGCCAGCTTCTTTTTTTGATTTCAGCTTTTAGACCCTCAGGAATAATACGAGGCAGATTTTCAATTAAACCCCCACCAGTAATATGGGCGATCCCATTAATTTTATATTTTTTTAACAGAGCCAAAACAGTTTTTACATAAATTTTAGTTGGCCTGAGCAATTCTTTTCCCAAATTATCGTCCAGGCCTTCAAATTCTGCAGTATAAACACAGCCTGCCCTATCAAAAAGTGCCGCTCTGGCAAGTGTAAAACCATTGCTGTGCAGACCACTGGATTTAAGGCCTATAATCAGATCTCCTGCTTTTATATTTTCCCCAGTTATTATTTTATCTTCATCTGCAATTCCAACTGCAAAACCTGCCAGATCATATTCTCCTTCTTTATAAAATCCAGCCATTTCGGCAGTTTCTCCTCCAATCAAAGCTGCACCAGCTTCTTTACATCCTTTAACAATTCCTTTTACTATCTGGACCATCTTTTCTTCTTCGAGTTTCCCTGTTGCAAGGTAATCTAAAAAAAACAGCGGTTCTGCTCCCTGGGCTAGAATATCATTTACTGACATTGCAACAAGATCGATCCCTATTGTATCATGTTTATCAAGGAGAAAAGCAAGTTTTAGTTTTGTACCAACTCCATCTGTGCCAGATACAAAAACAGGACTCTTATATTTACTTAAATCAGGTTTAAAAAGACCACCAAATCCACCCAGACCTGTCATCACTTCCTGTCCAAAGGTTGACTGCACATCTTTTTTTATCATCCCAACAGCTTTATTGCCGGCATCTATATCAACTCCAGCTTTTTTATAATCTAAGCCCACAGATTATTCCTCCTCATTTAAATAACGGCTATCTATTGGATAATCTCCATCAAAACAGGCTGTACAAAATCCCAACTCAACATCAGTTTTAATTGATTTTAGCATACCTGCCTGACTTAAATAGTGAAGACTGTCAGCACCTATACTTTCACTTATTTCTTCAACAGAATTACTGCTGGCAATTAATTCCTGGCGGCGAGATGTATCCAGACCAAAATAGCAGGGATATTCAACAGGAGGTGAAGAAATAGCCATATGAACTTCTTTGGCTCCTGCTTCTTTTATTCGACCAATTATCTGTTTGCTGGTTGTTCCTCTAACAATAGAATCATCTATTAAGATTACTCTTTTATTTGCTATTATTTCTTTTATTGGAGAAAGCTTAAGCCTTACTTTTAAATCTCTAATTTCCTGAGTTGGCTGAATAAATGTTCTTCCCATATAACGGTTTCTCAAAATACCCTGAGCATAGGGTATACCTGACTCTTCGGAAAAACCCAGTGCTGCTGCAATTCCAGAATCAGGAACAGGTACTACAATATCTGCTTCAATATTCATTTCTCGGGCCAGCTGTTTACCCATTTCTTTTCTGGCCAACAGCACATTCTGACCGGCTATATTGCTATCAGGACGTGCAAAATAAATATACTCAAAAACACAGAGGCTAGTTCCATTTTCACCGGTATAACGCCTGCTCTTAATCCCATCTTTATCAATTATAACAACCTCACCCGGGGCAACATCCCGTATGAAATCAGCTCCAATAATATCAAAAGCACAGCTTTCTGAGGCAACAATATAGCTATTATCCAGCTTTCCAATTGAAAGAGGTCTAAAACCACGAGGATCTCGGATAGCAACTAATTCATCCTTGGTCATTGCTACCAGAGAAAAACCACCTTTCAGCTGATGTAAACTCTGGATCAATGCTTCTACTATATTATCTTCAAAAGAACGAGCCACTAGATGAGCTATTACTTCAGTATCTAAAGTGGAATGAAAAATCGATCCATTCTGCTCCAGGTTATTTCTCAGCTCTGCTCCATTGGCCAGATTTCCGTTGTGGGCCAATGCCAGATCACCTTTAATACTGTTGATCAAAATTGGCTGAGCATTAGAAAGTTTGCTGGACCCACTGGTCGAATATCGCACATGACCTACAGCCATTTCTCCCTTTAGGTTTTTAATATCTTCTCTTTCGAAAACACTTTCTACCAGACCCATACCTTTATGAAGATTAAATTCTTCCTGATAATTGGCACAAATACCCGCACTTTCCTGTCCTCTGTGCTGTAGGGCAATCAAACCAAGATAGGTTAACTCAGCTGCACTACTTTCACCATCAGCATTAAAAATACCAAAAATACCGCATTCTTCCGTCATTTTATCATCATTTAGCTCAGTCTGAGTTATTTTAAAATCATTTGAACTCTCCTGAACTGTTTTTGTTTTTTTAGAGAAATTACAGCTTTCTCTCATTAATTTTCCTCCCTTTAAATCTAAAACTTTATTTAAATAATAAAAATATAATGGAGACAAATATATCTGATTGCAAAAAATAATAATTAAAATATCAACCTAAATGAAGCTTATTTCCACTCCTGTCCGGTAATACGCTTATACATTTCACGATAGGCTGCTTCTACATTACCAAGATCACGACGGAAGCGGTCTTTATCAAGTTTTTGTTTTGTCTCACTGTCCCAAAAACGGCAGGTATCAGGAGTGATTTCATCAGCGAGAATAATCTCTCCATCTTCAGTTTTTCCAAATTCAAGTTTAAAATCAACCAGATCCACATTGCGGGCTTTTAAAAACTCAACTAATATATAATTTATTTTATGGCCTAGAGCAGCCAATTTTTCCAGCTCTTCCTTACCTGCCAGTCCCAGCAATTCAATATGAGAAACATTAATTAATGGATCACCCAGATCATCATCTTTAAAATAAAATTCCATTACTGTTTGTTTAAGTTGAGTCCCTTCTTCCAGTCCAAGTCTTTTGGCCAGGCTACCGGCTGCAACATTACGCATTACTACTTCCAGGGGAATAATTTTAACTTTTTTAACCAGCGAATCTCGTTCATTTAACTCTTCTATCAAATGTGTTGTAATCCCCTTTTCTTCTAAAAGCTTAAAAAAGAAGTTACTGATTCTATTATTAATTTTTCCTTTTTCTGCAATCTGTCCTTTTTTCTGACCATCAAAAGCAGTTGCATCATCTTTAAAATGAACAATTACCTGGTCATCCTTTTCGGTTTTAAAAATCTGCTTTGCTTTACCCTCATAAATCATTTCTCTTTTTTCCATCTTTTATAAAACCTCCACTTTGAAATCATAGTTAAATTTATGCTGCCATTTTTTTACTATCTTTTCTGTCTTTTCTGCTGCAATACCAGTATATTTTTCCGGTTGTAAAATTAACTCTCTCTGTCTATCAGCAAACTTTTCCCAGTATTCCTGCAGTTCTTCACTTTGACCAAACAGCTCTTTTAGTGATAAATCTGTTTCCTGTGCTTTCAAAGTCAATTTTCTTACTGCTTCGTGTGCATCTGGATGACCGGATGCTGCCAGAAGTATATATAAGGGTTCTGCTACAATCATTTTTTTATTCTGTTCAAAATTTTTCTTAATATTTTCCTGATCAACTACCATCTTAGAACTTACTCTGGTTAAGCGTGCTGAAGCAGAAAGAAGTGCTGTTATCAATTCAGGAATAAAACGGGCCGAAGCTGAGTTTGTCAAATCACGCTGATGTTCAGATAACTGGTCCATATAAACTGTTGTCATCTGAGGCATAAAAGCCTTCCAGAGACTTTTAACATTTTCGTAATTTATTGGATTACGCTTATGGGGCATAGTTGAAGAACCTACCTGATCTTTAGAAAAATGCTCACCAATTTCTGCAATTTCGGAACGCTGCAGGTGACGCATATCATCAGCAAAGGCTGCCAGTACACTAAACGTAGAAATTAGACTGTGAATAAAATCTGTAACAGCTTCAGCCTGTACAATCTGTGTAGAATGCTCTCCAGGCTTTAAGCCCAGTTTAGCCAAAACATCTCTTTCAAATTCTTCTGGTTTATCAAAAAAGATACTGCTGGCATTATAAGCACCAACTGCTCCAGAAAACTTTCCAACCAGTTTTTTGCTTTTTGCTTCTATTTCCTCTATCCTTTCTCCAAGACGAGCTACATATTCTGCAATTGTAAAGCCAAATGTTACAGGAACTGCATGCTGTCCATGTGTTCTGCCTATTTGAACTCTATCTTTTTCGCGCAGAGCTATTTCTGCCCAGCTTTTATGTAATTTTTTTAAATTAGGCAAAATTAAATTTTCAGCTGTTTTTTGATAACGTAAAGAATTCGCCGTATCCACTATATCATAGGATGTTGCTGTAAAATGAATATATGGGCGGCATTCTTCACTTACTTTTTTTTGTATACAGTTAACTAATGCTCTAATATTGTGTTTTGTCTTTGCCTCTTCCTGATATACTTCTTCTGTTGTTAATTCTTTGATCGCCTTTTCTACTTCTTCAGGAGCTTTCTCTGGAGCAATTCCTCTCTCAGCAAGCACTTTAACCAGGGCCAGCTCTACCTCAGCCTGAAAAGCAATAGTCGCATTTTCGGAAAGATATTTTCCAATCTCATCAAAATTTTCTTTTGATCTCGAATAACGGTGATCAAGGGGACTTATATTGGCAAAAATATCTCTAGTCTGCAAATTTTTCGCTCCTTTCAAGATATTCTGAATATCCCATATCTTCTAATTTATCTGCTGTGGATAATACTTTCTCTTCCATCTCTTTTCTATATTTTTTTTGTTTTTCATTCAGCTTATCATCACTGCGGGCTAAAATCTGGACTGCCAGCAAAGCAGCATTTTTGGCACCATTAATAGCAACTGTAGCTACCGGAACTCCTGGGGGCATCTGCACTATCGAATAAAGTGAATCAAGACCACTTAATTTTGAAGTTTTAACCGGAACTCCAATTACAGGTAAAGTTGTTACCGCTGCAACCATTCCAGGTAGATGTGCTGCTCCCCCGGCACCAGCAATAATTACATCCAGACCTTTTTCTTCTGCTGTTTCTGCATATTTATATAATCTATCAGGTGTGCGGTGAGCTGATACAACTGTAAGTTCATACTCTACTTCAAATTCGTCCAGAATTTCTGCTGCCTCTTTCATTACCGGCAGATCAGAATCACTGCCCATAATAACT